>JAURDG010000070.1 GCA_030828025.1 Flavobacteriaceae bacterium
ACCTAAAGTTGGCGAAGATTTGGTGTTGATGGATTTGGGTGCTGAATACCACAACTATACCGCCGATGTAACCCGAACCATCCCTGCCGATGGAACGTTTACTGAAGAACAACGTGCCATTTATGATATCGTGTATGAAGCACAAGAGGCGGGTATTGCCGCTGCTGTTGTGGGTGCAAATATGCGTGCGCCACATCAAGCTGCGTTAACGGTTATCGAAAAAGGGTTAGCGACATTGGGTATTATTCAGGACGCTTCGGAAGTTAGACGTTATTTTCCGCACGGCACCTCGCATTATTTAGGACTTGATGTACACGATGCGGGCACCTATCAACCCTTTAAACACAATACCTTAATCACTGTAGAACCCGGAATTTACATTCCTGAAAACAGTCCATGCGACCCCAAATGGTGGGGTATAGCCGTGCGTATTGAAGATGATATTTTGATTACGAATGATGGTCCTGTAAACCTGTCGGCTTATGCACCACGAACAGCAGACGCCATTGAGGAAATGATGCAGCAACCTAGCGTTTTGGATGATTTTCTACTTCCTGAATTAAGCACGTTGGAGTAGGTACTCCTTAAAGGCTTCATACCCTTTTAACGAAGTTTTCTCTGGGGTTTTATCCAGAATATGTTGGATTTGCGCTGGAATATCAAGTGTAATATTCAAGGCTTCCTCAACCGAATCACGGAATTTGATGGGGTGAGCTGTTTCTAGAAATACGCCGTACGCATCTGGATTTTGACTCAAGTATTCTTGCAATCCCAAATAGCCTACAGCACCATGAGGGTCGGCGACATAATTGTATGTGCCATGTAGTTCCTTCAAAGCGGTTCGGGTCTGATCGTCATTGAATGCGTAAGACGAAAACTGATGCTTAAGCGCTTCAAAATCGTTATCAAAAAGTGATTGAATACGAATAAAATTAGACGGATTGCCCACATCCATGGCATTGGAAATGGTTTGCTTAGATGGCAATGGATGGTAATCTTGTGTTTGCAAATAGCGAGGTACGGTATCGTTGATGTTGGTGCTTGCTACAAAATGATGCACAGGAAGTCCTAACTGGTTGGCGACAATGCCTGCGCAAATGTTACCAAAATTTCCACTAGGCACAGAAAACACCAAATTTCCGTCAAACCCTTTTTGCAGTAGTTGTTGATACGCAAAGAAGAAATAAAACGATTGAGGCAACCAACGTGCCACATTAATCGAGTTGGCAGAAGTTAGGTTGTAAACCGCATGTAAATCTTTGTCCAAAAAGGCGGTTTTGACCATCTCTTGACAGTCGTCAAAAACGCCATCTACTTCCACCGCCTTGATGTTGTTGCCGTTTGTGGTGAGCTGCAATTCTTGGATTTTACTCACTTTTCCTTTTGGATATAAAATAATTACCTCAGTACCTTCAATACCTAAAAATCCAGATGCTACAGCACCGCCCGTATCACCCGAAGTAGCTACCAATACGGTAACTTTTTTGGGATTTTGTTCATTAAAATAGCCAATACTGCGTGCCATAAATCGACCGCCAACGTCTTTAAACGCCATGGTTGGACCGTGAAATAATTCGAGGGTTGCTAACTTTTTGCTGAGCGAGACCAAGGGAAAATCAAAACAAAGCGTATCGGCTACAATCTGCTCTAGATGTGTTTCGGGAATAGTGTCGCCAACAAACTGCCGCATTACTTCCACGCCAATCTCCACAGGAGATTTTTGATCTAAATGATTCAAAAAATCATCAGAAAGGCGTTGAATGTTTTTGGGAAAATACAAGCCTCTGTCTGGTGCTAATCCGCGAATGACAGCTTCGGAAAAGCTAGCGGTATTGGATTTGTCGTTTAGGCTGTAATATTTCATGCTAAATCTTCTAAAAAGCTCACGCCGGTTTGTTTTACTGGGCTCACATGGATTTCAAAGGGAATCTCGGTTTTAGTATAGACCTCTTTCATGGCTTCAGCTACCTCATTGGCAGCGGTCATCCCTTTAGATAAGGCAAATACAGATGGTCCAGAACCAGAAATTCCAGAGCCTAATGCACCCGCAGCCTTGCAAGCAGATTTGAGCTGTGCAAAATGCGGAATGAGGATGGCGCGTGATGGTTCTACAATCTCGTCAACTAAGGAGCGACTAAGCAAATCGTAATCTTCTTCGTACAAACTAGACACGAGCGCACCCACATTTGCCCACTGTTGAATTGCTTTTTCAAGCGAAACACGTTGCTTAAGAACCGCTCGAGCATCAGAGGTTTTGACTTCAATTTTTGGGTGAATAACGGTGGCTGCTAATTCAAGAGGCGTGGGCAGCGCACACACATCCAATGGATTGGTGTTTCGAACCAAAGTAAATCCGCCCATGAGTGCTGGTGCCACATTGTCGGCATGTGCACTACCGCAAGCCAAACGTTCACCCTCCATAGCAAAAGGAACCAACGCTTCGTTGGTGTAGGGAGTTCCTAGCAAGTAATTGATACCCGCAACAGCACCTGCAGCACTAGCGGCAGAACTACCTATACCGCTACCAGGTTTGATGTTTTTTTCGATGAAAATTTCAAAACCAAGTTTTGAGTTATGTGCTTCCAACAAGGCTAGTGCTGCAACACCAGCAACATTCTTTTTGGCTTCTAAGGGAAGGTCTTGTCCTTTAATCGAGGTAATTTGAATCCCTGGCACTTCACTGCGGCGAATTTCCATGATGTCTCCAATGTTTTCGAGGCATAAGCCTAAAACATCAAAGCCACATGAGATATTAGCAATGCTTGCTGGGGCAAAAAGCCGAACACCTTGTAAATTAACTTTTTCCAATGCGAATGATATCTGCAAAAATTCCTGATGCGGTTACCTCTGCACCTGCACCTGCACCTTTGACAATGAGTGGCTGTTGTGCATACCTATCGGTATAAAACAACACAATGTTATCACTGCCTTCTAAATTGTAAAAATCGTGTCCTTCCGGGATTTGTTTTAAGCCTACAGAAGCCACGCCATCTTCATAAGTTGCTACGTATTTAAGTCGGGCATTGTTTGCTTTAGCATCGTGAAACAAGGCCAAGAAGTGTGCTTCATGCTCGTCAAGACTAGCCAGAAAAGTATCATTTGTCGTGGTTTTTAAGCATGCTTCAGGCAAAAAGGAACTGTTTTCTATGTCTTCAAGTTCCAATACGCGACCACTCTCGCGAGCAAGAATTAAAATTTTTCTTGCTACATCAACTCCACTTAAATCGATTTTTGGATCGGGTTCGGTGTAACCTTCTTGCATGGCACGTTCCACAACCGCCCTAAAACTAGTCGTATCATTGTAATTGTTAAAGACAAAATTTAGGCTACCTGACAAGACCGCCTGAATGCTTTTGACGCTGTCGCCAGATGCGATTAGATGATTTAACGTGTCGATGATGGGCAATCCTGCACCAACATTTGTTTCAAACAAAAAGGGCGCATTATATTGATGAGAAAGCTTTTTTAGGTTTTGATAATTTGAAAACGAATCCGCACAGGCAATTTTGTTGCACGTAACTACGCCAATGTTGTTTTTGAGGTAATGGGCATAGGTGCCTGCAATAATCTCGTTCGCTGTGTTGTCCACAAATATAGAGTTGCGCAAGTTTAGCTCTTTGGTTTTGGCATAGAAAACATCTTTATCAGCGGTTTCACCCTGTTTTAACTTAGTTTGCCAGTCGCTCAAATCGATGCCATTTGCGTCAAAAAGCATTTTACGAGAATTCGAAATACCCGCAACACTTAGTTTTAGCTTGAAGCGCTCTACCAAATAATCATTTTGCTTATAAACTTGCTCTAAAAATTTACTCCCGACGTTTCCAATGCCAGTAACGAACAGGTTTAATTTTTTGATTTGTGCTTCAAAAAATGCTTCGTGTAGGGTGTTTAGTGCTTTTTTAATGTCTCTACTGTCGATTACGGCAGTGATGTTTTTTTCCGATGCACCCTGTGCAATGGCTTTAACATTTACGTTGTTGTTTCCAAGGGCACGGAACATACGTCCGCTAATTCCTTGGTGATTTTTCATGTTTTCGCCGACCAAAGCAATGATAGACAAGTCCTTTTCAACACGAATCGGATTTAACTTTTTGCCTTCAATATCTAGCGCAAAGGCTTCGTTAATGGTTTCTTCGGCAAAATCCGCATTTTGCGCATCAATACCTAAGCAAATTGAATGCTCGGACGAGGCCTGCGTAATCATCACAACATTAATGTGGTGTTGCGCCAATACGGTAAGTAGTTTTTGCGAATATCCAGGAACACCAATCATGCCACTTCCTTCAAGTGTTAGCAAGGCAATGTCATTGATATGGCTAATGCCACGTACAACGGTTTCCTCACTAGTTTTGCTTGTAATTAAGGTTCCGTCAAGTTCAGGTGCAAATGTATTTTTGATATACACCGGAATTTCTTTATCTGTAATCGGTTGGAGTGTAGGTGGATAAATGACCTTAGCGCCAAAATGCGACAACTCCATCGCTTCTTGATACGAAATTTCAGGTATTGCTTTTGCTTGCTTCACTAAGGCTGGATGAGCGGTGTACATACCACTAACATCTGTCCAAATGGTCAAATATTCTGCTTGAACAGCACAAGAAATAATGGATGCGGTTAGGTCAGAACCACCACGACCAAGTGTTGTGACAACGCCAGCCGCATTTTTGGCGACAAATCCTGGAAGGATCACATATTGATGGGTATTGTTTTTAAAGAATTCTTGAATGTTTTTTTCAGTAACGGCTTGATTCACAACCGTTCTACCCATAGAGAGTGTAGTAATGATAAGATCTTGCGTGTTTTTTGCAACGACATCAAGACCTGCGGCTTGGGCTGCATGTACAATAATATTGTGCGAAAGCAACTCACCAAAACTTAAGAGTGCATCTTGAGTTTTTGGTGATAACTCTCGAATCATAAACACCCCGTCAAGAATAGTCTCAAGTAAATTAATGGTTTGTTTTGTGGTGCTTAGGATAGCACTTTGTTTGGCAACGGGAATTAATTCCTTGACCAGATTTAAATGTCGTGATTCAACTTCCTTGAGTTGATCCATGTAGCTGCTATCGCCAGCGGCAGCGAGATTTCCTAGCTGATGAAGATCGTCTGTTACGCCTCCCAAGGCAGAAACAACGACCGCCACAGGCTTAGTCTCCTGTTTTAGAATTTGCAATACTTGTCGTATTTCTTTTTCTCCAGCAACAGAGGTTCCGCCAAACTTATATACAATCATCGGATTTACTTAAAAAAACGCTACAAAAATAGCCGATTTAAACCCAATATCGTATATGAAAACTTTTTTTTGTTGTCGTTGATTAAATTTTGCAATAGTAAATGCATAAGTCAACAGGCTTTAACAAGCCTATTTATGAAGTAGTAGCATCTGAATTATGTACAACTTTTAGTTGAAGTTCATCGCTCTTTCCATCCCAATCAAATTTTATCTTGGCGTCTTTTTTAAGTGATTTATTGATAATCTCGGCCGCTAGGGCATCTTCAATGTGATTTTGAATGGCACGCGCAAGAGGTCGTGCGCCATACTGCTTATCATATCCTTTATCAATAAGAAACTCAATTGCTTTTTTAGATAGCGTGAGTGTATAGCCCAACGCTTTTACTCTTTCTTGGAGCGTAGCCAACTCAAGCAGGATAATCTTTGCTAGGTCTTCTTTGCCTAGAGAATTAAAGACAACGATGTCGTCAATTCTATTGAGAAATTCTGGCGCAAAAGTTTTTTTCAATGCACTTTTGATGACGCCTTGAATGTTTTTGTCTTCTTGAGATTTTTGCGCTGCTGTTCCAAAGCCAACACCCAAACCAAAATCTTTCACTTGGCGAGCACCAACATTGGAGGTCATGATGATAATCGTGTTTTTAAAATCAACTTTTCTGCCTAAAGAATCGGTCAAATAGCCGTCATCAAGTACTTGGAGAAGCATGTTGAATACATCTGGATGTGCTTTTTCAATTTCGTCTAACAAGATGACCGAATACGGTTTTCTGCGTACTTTTTCACTTAATTGCCCACCTTCTTCATAGCCAACATATCCAGGAGGTGCTCCAATCAAGCGCGAAATAGAGAATTTTTCCATGTATTCACTCATGTCAATACGAATGAGCGAATCTTCACTATCGAATAGTTCTTTTGCAAGAACTTTAGCCAATTGTGTTTTTCCTACCCCCGTTTGTCCTAAGAAGATAAATGAGCCAATGGGTTTATTGGGATTTTTAAGACCAGTTCGGTTTCGCTGGATGGCTTTCGCTACTTTGATTACGGCCTCTTCTTGACCAATCACTTTTCCTTGAATAAGTTCATTGAGTTTGGCGAGGCGATCGCTTTCGCCATCGGCAACACGCTGCACGGGAATTCCAGTCATCATCGAAACCACATCCGCAATATTTTCTTCGGTTACGGTCTCCCGATTTTGGCGTTGCTCTTCTTGCCAATCTTCTTGCGCGAGCAGCAGTTCTTTTTCTAATTTCTTTTCATCATCTCGAAGTTTGGCAGCTTCTTCGTATTTCTGCCGCTTGACAACACTGTTTTTTAGCTCTCGAACTTTTTCTAGTTCTTGCTCAATTTGTACAATTTTTTCGGGGACTTCCATATTGGTGATATGTACCCTTGAACCGGCTTCGTCTAAGGCATCGATTGCCTTGTCTGGTAAAAAGCGGTCTGTGATGTATCGATCGGACAGCAGGACACAGGCTTCAATGGCTTTATCCGTGTAATTTACGTTGTGGTGTGCTTCGTATTTGTCCTTTATATTCATCAGGATTTCGATCGTCTCTGTTATGGAAGTAGGTTCTACGATTACTTTTTGAAAACGACGCTCTAAAGCACCGTCTTTTTCGATATGTTGGCGATACTCGTCTAGTGTAGTTGCTCCAATGCATTGAATTTCGCCACGAGCTAAAGCAGGCTTAAACATATTAGATGCATCAAGGCTTCCTG
>JAURDG010000236.1 GCA_030828025.1 Flavobacteriaceae bacterium
AAATTTGTTGAGTAAAAAAACAATAAGCTTATCTTGCGGTACTGTAGGGCAGATGCGCTTGACGAATGCGCGACCCGCCTTTTCTTTTTCAAAAACAAAATAGCGTAGTTCTTCGATGATTTTTTTTACGGACATCGGGATTACCTCCAATGGAGCGGTGTCACCCAAAACGTTAGGAATCAAGTAAAGCGTAGCTATTTGTTGGTTTTTCATTCGTGATGCGCTTCCAGCCATTTACTACATGAATGATACAACAATGTATAGACATAAGCAAATCCATCTTGGTCACCATAATATGGATCGGGCACTTCTTCTGGTTTTATGCCAGCCGCTTGATTGAGTAAAGCAATTTTTTGGCGTTGTTTTTCCGAAGTGCAAAGGGCTAATGCATCTTGAAGGTTCTGTTTGTCCATGACCAGTATATGGTCAAAATCATCTAAATCTTGATGCTTTAGCTGCCGTGCGTGTTGTTGGCTGATGTCGATGCCGTTTTTTGCTGCTATAGCTACACTTCGTGGGTCGGGTGCTGCTCCTGTATGATAATTTGCGGTACCTGCCGAATCAATTTTGTAGGCTAGGTCTGTTGTTAACTGACGCATGATGCCCTCGGCCAATGGCGAGCGGCAGATGTTGCCCAAGCAAACCATGAGCACCTTTGTGGGCATGTTGTTTAGTTGGCTAATTTTTTAGTCAAATCTTCTACATATTTACGGAATTGCTTATCCGTAAATGCAAGATTATCAACTGTTTTGCAGGCATGTAGAACAGTTGCGTGATCTCGATGACCAATTTTGGCACCGATACTCGCCAAAGATGCCTTGGTCATTTTCTTAGCAAAAAACATCGCCAATTGTCTGGCTTGAACAATATGTCGTTTACGTGTTTTGGATTGCAGTGTGGTTACGTCCATTTGGAAGTACTCCGAAACCACTTTTTGGATGTAGTCAATCGAAACTTCACGCTTGGTGTTTTTCACAAATTTTTCAACAACCTGTCGTGCCAAATCAAGGGTAACTTCTTTGCGGTTGAACGACGCTTGTGCAATGAGTGAAATAATAGCTCCTTCCAACTCGCGTACATTGGTTTTGACCGATTTAGCTACAAAATCAATGATGTCTTCGGGAAGTTCTACACCATCTCGGTACAGTTTGTTTTTGAGTATCGAAACACGAGTTTCATAGTCGGGGCGCTGCAATTCAGCCGAAAGTCCCCATTTAAAGCGTGAAAGCAAGCGTTGTTCGATGTCTTGCATGTCCACAGGTGCTTTGTCGGAAGTCAAAATTACTTGCTTGCCATTTTGATGCAGGTGATTGAATATGTGGAAAAATACATCTTGAGTTCCTGACTTCCCGGATAGAAATTGAACATCGTCAATAATCAACACATCGATTACTTGATAAAAGTGAATAAAATCGTTGCGCGTATTTTTTTTAACGGCTTCTATATATTGTTGTGTAAATTTTTCAGCAGAAATATACAGTACGGTCTTGTCTGGATACTTACTTTTAATGTCAACACCAATGGCATGTGCTAGGTGGGTTTTTCCCAGTCCTACACCGCCAAAAATGAGTAATGGGTTAAAGGATGTACCTCCAGGTTTGTTAGCTACGGCAATACCAGCTGAACGAGCAAGTCGATTTGCATCGCCTTCCAAAAAGTTATCAAAACTGTATGTTGGGTTAAGCTGGGATTCAATTTTAAGGTTTCGAATACCCGGAATGATAAATGGGTTTTTTAATTCGTTTGTTTGCGCCTGAAAAGGAGCTTCAACATCTTGAACGTTTATTTGGACTTTGTTTTCACTAGGAATTTGTTCGGTAAACGCTTGCTTGTTGCCAAATGTGTTTTCCATGCGAATGACATAGACAAGACGGGCTTTCGGTCCCAATTCTTTGTTGAGCGCAACTTTTAATATTTTAATGTAATGCTCTTCTAGCCATTCGTAGAAAAACTTGCTCGGCACTTCTACGCTTAGCGCTTCACCGTTCAGTTTTAATGGTTTTATTGGTGCAAACCAAGTTTTAAATGCTTGACCATGAATGTTGTCCTGAACAAATTTCAGACAGTTTTCCCAAACGCTTTGCGCGGTTTGCT
>JAURDG010000059.1 GCA_030828025.1 Flavobacteriaceae bacterium
ACTATAATAGAGGTTATGCGGACGACTTAGAGGCATCTGGTATTGCCGATATTTTTAGAATTCCCAAGTATGCCTATTATTTCTATCAAAGTCAAAAACCACCCGCTGCGGATGCTTTTAGCAAACCGATGGTGTATATTGCCAGTAATTGGGATAAAAATTCCTCCTTAACGGTGCGTGTTTTTAGTAATGCCGACCATGTTGACCTATATCTCAATGACCAATTTTTAACAAGTAAAAAAGGCAGTGATGCAGCCGAGTTTTCGGACTCCTTGTCCTATCCACCTCATGTGTTTGAGCTTCCACGCTTTGTTCCTGGAACACTAAAAGCAATTGCCTTTATTGATGGAAAAAAAGTTGCCGAGCATCGGGTTTCGACCCCTAAGACGGCGAAAAAAATTAAGCTTGATGTAGATGAATCTGGCTTGCCCTTGGTGTTGGGTGTTGATGACGTTGTTTTTGTCTATGCCAAAATCGTAGATGAAAACAATGAAATAGTGGCAGATGCCACGAATGAGATTTCTTTTTTGATTGATGGCAATCAAGAAGCTGAGATTATAGGTCCCAATAAAATGAATGCTGAAGCGGGCATTGCGACCGTACTCATTAGAACAAACTATACCGATTCTACGATAAAGGTTAGCGCTATGGCAGATGGTATAACGGCACATGAATTGTTGTTGGTCAACGAGTCAAAACGAAGTTTTTAAAACTCCGAAGTGGCATGAAACGCCACTTTAGGGTATTTGCTCTGGGTCATTTGAAGTGAAAATGCAGAGTCTGCCAGATAGACCAATTGCCCTTGTTTGTCTTTGGCTAAAAACTTGGCTTTGGTTTGTTTAAATCCAGCAAAATCTTCTTGACCACCTTGTTGCACTTCTACCCAACACGCTTTGTGTACGTTTAGGTTTTCATAGGTACAACGAGCGCCATACTCGTGCTCTAAGCGGTACTGAATTACATCAAACTGAAGGGCACCAACGGTGCCAACCACTTTTCGTCCGTTAAATTCGAGTGTAAATAATTGGGCAACGCCCTCGTCCATCAACTGGTCGATGCCTTTGTTTAATTGCTTTGCTTTCATTGGGTCGGCATTATTGATATACCGAAAATGTTCTGGAGAAAAACTTGGGATTCCTTTAAAATGAATTTCCTCTCCTGATGTCAAGGTATCGCCAATTTTAAAGTTACCGGTGTCGTGCAAGCCTACAATATCTCCGGGATAGGAAATGTCGATGATTTCTTTTTTATCGGCAAAAAAAGCATTTGGACTGCTAAATTTTAATTTCTTTTTGTGCCGCACATGTAAATAGGGTACATTTCGGGTAAACGTCCCTGAAACAATTTTAACAAACGCCAATCTGTCTCTGTGCTTGGGGTCCATGTTGGCATGTATTTTAAAGACAAAACCCGAAAACGCATCCTCATTCGGTACAATGGTGCGTTCTTCGCTATCCTTGGGTAACGGTGGTGGCGCAATGTCCACAAAGCAGTCCAGAAGCTCTTGAACACCAAAATTATTTAACGCTGAGCCAAAAAACACAGGATGCTGTGCTCCAGACAAATAGGCTTTTCGATCAAAGCTTGGATAGACTTCACGTACGAGTTCCAATTCTTCATCCAATCTGGATTTAGCTGATGCGCCAATGGCAGTTTTCAGCGCAGGATCATCTAAATCATCGATTAAATCACTTTGGCTAATGGTGGTTTTCTGCTCGTCTTTAAATAACCGAATATTGTTATTCCACAGGTTGTAAATACCTTTAAAATCATAGCCCATCCCAATGGGAAAACTCATCGGTACGGTCGTAAGCCCTAACTTTTGTTCTACTTCATCTAATAAATCAAACGCATCTTTTCCTTCGCGATCTAGTTTATTGATAAATACGATAATAGGAATATTTCGCATTCGACACACTTCGACTAATTTTTCCGTTTGCGCTTCAACTCCTTTAGCGACATCAATGACCACAATCACACTATCAACAGCAGTTAATGTGCGGTAGGTGTCTTCAGCAAAGTCTTTGTGTCCGGGCGTGTCAAGGATATTTATTTTTTTGTCTTTATATATAAACGCCAATACAGATGTGGCCACAGAAATTCCACGTTGCCGTTCAATTTCCATAAAGTCACTAGTGGCTGTTTTTTTGATTTTATTGGATTTTACGGCACCTGCTTCTTGAATGGCACCGCCAAAAAGCAGTAGCTTTTCGGTGAGTGTTGTTTTTCCAGCGTCTGGGTGTGAGATGATGCCAAAGGTGCGGCGGCGTGCAATTTCTTCCAAAAAATTCATTGGGCAAAAATACATGGATTTGATAAATCAACGCTTAACCAAGTCATTTTTTGTACTTTTATTCCCACATGGAAGAACAGGTTATTTTAGTAGATGCGCAAGACAATCCCATAGGCTTGATGCCCAAAATGGAGGCACACGAAAAAGGTGTATTGCACCGTGCATTTTCGGTATTCATTTTAAATGATTCGAATGAACTGATGTTGCAACAACGCGCATTACACAAATACCACTCGCCCGGCTTATGGACCAATACCTGTTGCAGTCATCAACGGGATGGTGAAACCAATATTGCTGCTGGCAAACGCCGATTACAAGAAGAAATGGGCTTTGAAACAGATCTACATGAAATAACCTCGTTTATCTATAAAGCTCATTTCGACAATGGCCTTACGGAACACGAGTTAGATCATATATTGCTAGGGCAATACAACGCTATGCCCAGCATTAATCATGACGAAGTTGCTGATTGGAAGTGGATGCCTATCGAAGCTGTTCGTGATGACATCAACCAACACCCCGAGAAATATACGGCTTGGTTTATTATTATCTTTGAGCGGTTTTACGAACAAATAAAAACATCATGAAGCAGGTAACGGTCAGCCGAAAGGCACATTTTAATGCAGCACATCGCTTGTTTCGTAAAGACTGGAGTGATGCCAAAAATCAAGAAGTTTTTGATAAATGTAATAACCCTTTTTATCATGGTCATAACTATGAGCTTATTGTTTCTGTAACTGGAACTATTGACCCAGAAACGGGTTATGTGATGGATATGAAAATACTGAAAGACTTGATTAAAATTCACGTTGAAGATGCCTTTGACCACAAAAACCTTAACGAGCAAGTGCCCGAATTTGCTTCGCTGATACCAACTGCCGAGCACATTGCCGTGGTCATTTGGGAAAAGTTACGCCCTAAAATTCACAAGGAACACGATTTATCCATAACTTTGTATGAAACCCCTAGAAACTTTGTGCAGTATTCGGGGCCTAACTTAAATCAAAACTAATGGCGAACATCCGTGATCTGAAAAAAGACATCAACTACGTGTTGGGAGAAATCATCGAAATGGCAATGGACTGGGAAAAAGCCAATCCAGATGCTGATAAAACAAAAAGTGCTGCAATTGTCGATGAAGCGATTGCTACTTTTGATGCTTTTAGTGCCCGGATTAATCAAAAGGATATTAAAGACAAACGTGCACACTACCGCACGATTGCCCATGACCTTGAGACAAAAGGAAATGAGCTTATCGAAAAGCTCAATGCGCTTTAAAAACCTTTCTAAAAGTTAGGTTAATGCGTGGACCGATTGCCCTTGCCGTTTTGGCAATTTGATGTTTCCAAAAATGTTGCGTGCTGCCTTCCATAAGCAGTAAACTGCCGTGGGTAAGTTCTAATTTTAGCTTTTGAGATTTATCCGTATTATGTCGCAAATGAAAATACCGCGACGCACCCAAGCTCACCGAAGCAATGATGGGATTTTCACCTAGTTCGGGTTCGTTGTCGGCGTGCCAACCGTTGCTGTCTTGCCCGTCACGATAGAGGTTTAGTAAAACCGTCGTAAATGATGTATCTGTAAACTTTTTTATGCTTTTTTCTAGTTCCAATAAAGGCGCATTCATGGGGTTGGGTTGCATCACAATGCCCGAGTACCCATAAGGGTCGGTGGTGTGTCCGTGTAAGGATGTCATGCGGGGCTGCGGGTAGGTTTTGCCAAAAACAGTAATGGGGTCGTTGCGCCAAGGGGTAGAAGTGTGCAGTGTTTCAAAATAGGCATCTGCTTCTACATTATTTAAAAAATTGGGGTAATAGCGGATAATGGCATCGGGAAGTTCGGGTGCAAAAAAATCAATTTCGGTAGCCATTACTTTTTTTGTTTGTTGTTTCGTTTACGTATTGATTCCTTTCTATAATGCAAAAAAAGCGTATTCACAAAGCCCAAAATAAGCGATACGCCAATAATGATATAGCCCATGGTAAATACTTTTCCCATATCCGTTTTAGGCGAAAAATCACCATAGCCAATCGTGGTGAGTGTAATCACCGAAAAATAGAGCGAATCGAGCCACGACCAATCTTCCAAATAGCGGTAAGCAACAGTTCCGATGGCAAGAAAAAAATTGGTAGCAAAAAGCAATGACCGGTAGGCAGGATCGCGCCAGAAGGAAAGAAGCGTTTTCCAGAAAAAAAGCATAGTAGGTCTGTTTTAAGTCATAAATTAACAAAAAAATCCCCCAACTAAAAAGTGTGGGATTTTAAATCAATGCAAGCACATGGCCAAAGGGCACTGTGTTTATCGAAATGCTTAGTAACCTTATTTTATCATCTCAAAGCTGCGCTTGATGAAGGCGGTAAGCTCCTCGCCCTTGAGTAGCGACTGTGACAAACGCGCCAAATCCAACGACTGTTTTATTAGGCGTTCTTGTTTCTTTTTGGTTTTGGTCTCCAAAATCTGACTAACTAACGGGTGGTTTACATTAACCACAAGTTGATACATGTCAGGAAATCCGCCACCAAACATACCGCCGCCGCCAGTTTGCTGCATCTCTTTCATGCGACGCATAAACTCGGGTTGTGTTATCATAAAGGGAGCGGCTTCGCTGTCCATGGCTTCTAGTTGAACGGTGTATTTTTCTTTAGGAACCACATCCTCAATAAGCGGTTTTAAGGTTTCCTTTTGTTCGTCGGTTAGTTTAGAAAGTTGCGGCTCGTCTTTGGTTATGAGCTTATCAATGTGGTCACTGTCCACACGAACAAAACTTAGCTTGTCGTCTTCTTGCTCTAACTTTTGCAACAGATGTCCCACAATCGGAGAATCAAGTAACAATACCGTATAGCCTTTGTCTTTTGCTGCCTGAATATAGGCGTGTTGCTCCTCCACATTAGCGGCATATAGTTGAATGAGCTTATCCTCTTTATCGGTCTGTAAAGTTTTGGTCTGCTCTTTTAACTCGTCAAGGGTTAAGTAAGTGCCATCAGTTGTAGGGAATAGATTGAACTTCTGTGCTTTTTCAAAAAACTTCTCT
The DNA here is from genome assembly GCA_030828025.1 of Flavobacteriaceae bacterium. Lineage (GTDB taxonomy): Bacteria > Bacteroidota > Bacteroidia > Flavobacteriales > Flavobacteriaceae > UBA7446. Next base: position 5,325 of record JAURDG010000059.1, read on the forward strand.
TCCGAAAGCATGCCGTATTCAATGACCACTTTGATGTCGTTCCATTTTTGCTCTAGGTTTTCACGTTCGTTTTTGAAAATGGATTGCAGCTTGTCGGCAACCTTTTTGGTAATATAATTACTGATTTTCTTTACTGCACCTTCGGCTTGAAGATAACTTCTCGAAACATTAAGCGGGATATCTGGCGAATCAATGACACCACGCAACATGGTCAAAAATTCAGGCACTATACCTTCTACGTTGTCGGTGACAAACACCTGATTTTGATACAGTTGAATGCGGTCTTTTTGAATATTAAGATCGTTATTGAGTTTGGGGAAATACAAAATACCGGTCAGATTAAAAGGATAGTCAACATTCAAGTGGATATTAAAAAGCGGCTCCTCAAACTGCATCGGGTACAATTCCCGATAAAATGCTTTATAGTCCTCTTCTTTAAGGTCAGCGGGCTTTTTTGTCCAGGCTGGTGTTGGGTTATTGATGATGTTATCAACAGTCTCTTTGATTTCTTTTTTGTTATCGCCTTCGCCTTCTTCCCGTGTTTCTTCTCGTGTCCCAAACTTAATGGGGATGGGCATAAACTTGTTGTATTTTGTGAGCAATTCCCGAATACGTGCTTCTTCCAAAAATTCATCCGAATCGCTGTCGATGTGCAAAATGATTTCTGTTCCTCGTTCTGATTTGTCGTGTTCCTCTAAGGTGTATTCGGGTGAGCCATCGCATGTCCAATGCGCTGCTGGTGCATCGGTGTGCGACTTGGTGATGATTTCAACTTGTTTGGCAACCATAAATGCCGAGTAAAAACCAAGACCAAAATGCCCGATAATACCGCTATCTTTAGCACTGTCTTTATATTGATTGATAAATTCTTCAGCACCAGAAAAGGCAACTTCGTTTATGTATTTGCCCACCTCTTCGGCTGTCATGCCCAATCCTTGATCAATCACGTGAAGCGTGCGCTTGTCTTTATTTATTTTAATTTCAATAATTGGTTGCCCGTATTCTGCTTTTGATTCGCCAATATTTGTCAGGTGTTTAAGCTTTAATGTGGCATCTGTGGCATTCGATACCAATTCACGTAAGAAAATTTCGTGATCGCTATACAGAAATTTCTTGATTAACGGGAAGATATTTTCGACGGCAACATTAATTTTTCCAGTGCTCATATTTTTTGTTTTAACCCTCATATTTCAAATAAAATACCAAACTTGAATAACTGACATGATGACACGACAATATATTTTGTTTAAAAGTTTTGTCATTTCGTTAAACATTTTTATATTTGTCAAGTAATCAGTAAACAAAATATTGTTGGGATGAAATTGCTATGAAATCTCCACTGATTACGAAACTCCTTATTATTGGTTTGTTTAATTTTGGTTAAGTTGTTTGAAGGTGCATCGTGGTTGTTGCACCTTCTTTTTTTAACTTTTAGTTGCCACAAAATTTTTGTTACTTGCCAATAAATAAAATTGATATGTTTTCCTCTCGAATAGTTGGTTTGGGTCATTATGTCCCTGAACATGTGGTCACTAACGATGATTTGTCTAAACTCATGGATACGGATGATGCTTGGATAACCGAACGAACAGGAATTAAGGAGCGTCGCCTTGTTAAAAAGGGTTCAGGAGAAGGCACCACCACCATGGGCGTTAAGGCAGCACAAATGGCACTTGATCGCGCAGGTATCTCAAAAGATGAGATCGACTTGATTATTTTCGCTACACTAAGTCCAGATTTGTATTTTCCAGGCTCTGGGGTTTTGTTGCAAGACCATATGGGTATGGGCACCTGCCCAGCCTTGGACATTCGCAATCAATGCTCAGGCTTTGTCTATGGCTTATCGGTAGCGGATCAGTTTATTAAAACGGGAATGTACAAAAATATTTTGCTCGTCGGTTCTGAATACCACTCGGGTGGAATGGACTTTACTACACGTGGACGCACGGTTTCGGTAATTTTTGGAGACGGCGCTGGTGCTGCAGTGCTTACGCGTGAACAGGACACCACTAAAGGGATTCAATCAACACATCTGTATTCCGAGGGGAAGTATGCTGAAGAACTAGCCATTATTGGACCAAGTACCAAGCGCTGGATTCCAGAAATTGTAGCTGATTATGATGAAGATGATATGCGTTATCACCCATACATGAATGGTCAGTTAGTCTTTAAAAATGCTGTAGTTCGATTTAGCGAGGTCATTCAGGAAGCACTAATGAAAAATGGCAAATCTCCAAAAGACATTGATTTATTCATCCCGCACCAAGCCAATTTGCGTATTGCACAATTTGTACAAAAGAAATTTGG
>JAURDG010000189.1 GCA_030828025.1 Flavobacteriaceae bacterium
TGGTAGGTGGATGAAGGTTTGCATCCCAGCTTTCTTTTACGTCGCACCAATGGCAACCCACATCACAACCACCAATTCGAATAAAAAAAGCAGCACTGCCTTTGTGGTAACCCTCGCCTTGAATGGTATAAAAAGCCTCCATTAAGGGAAGAGCTTGACCTAAATTCACAGCTTTTTGGAGGACTTCATCCATATTATGATGCATTTCGGGTGTATGCCAGCATCGTGTTTTGGAGCAGCATGGCTATGGTCATGGGACCTACGCCGCCCGGAACAGGCGTAATGTAGCTTGCTTTTTCCTTGACTTGGTCGTAATGCACATCGCCCACAATGACATATCCTTTTGGGTGATTGGCATCTGTTACACGTGTAATGCCCACATCAATGATGATGGCGCCATCTTTTACCATGTCAGCGGTCAAAAAATTGGGAACGCCCAAGGCAGAAACTACGATATCTGCTTCTTTGGTAATGTCAGCAAGGTTTTGGGTTCTGCTGTGGGTTAGCGTTACCGTTGCGTTGCCTGGATTGCCTTTATTGGACAACAAAATACTCATTGGACGACCAACGATATGGCTACGACCAATGACGACCGCATGCTTTCCGCTGATGTCCAGTTTGTATCGCTTGAGCAATTCCATAATCCCAAAAGGAGTAGCAGGAATAAAGGTTTTCATGCCTAACGCCATTTTTCCAAAATTGGTCGGATGAAAGCCATCCACATCCTTATCGGGATGAATGGCATCAATAACAACTTCTTCGTCAATATGCTTGGGCAAGGGCAACTGTACAATAAAGCCATCCAATGAGGTGTCGTTGTTTAATTTTTCTATCGTTGCGAGCAGTTCAGCTTGAGTGATATTATCTTCGAGTTGAATCAAGGTAGATTCAAAGCCAATTTTTTGGCAGGAACGCACTTTACTTCCCACATAGGTCAGGCTGGCTCCGTCGTTACCGACAAGAACAGCTGCCAAGTGCGGCGGTCTTTTCCCCTGCGCCTTTAGGGCTAGAACTTGCTCGGCAAGTTCTTCCTTAATTTGATTTGAGGTAGCTTTTCCGTCTAAAATTATACTCATTTCCCAAACATTTGCATGAGCTTAGAGGATTTGCCTCCTTGCATCATTTTCATCATTTTACTAAGTTGTTCAACCTGTTTTACAAGTTTATTCATGTCGTCCATGGTCATACCGGCACCTAGCGCTATGCGCTTTTTACGGCTGTGGTTCAAAAGGTTAGGGTTTTGTCGTTCTTTGGGTGTCATGGACAAAATCAACGCCTCAACGCCCTTAAACGCATCTTCGTCAATCTCAGCTCCGTTTAGTGCCTTACTTGCTCCGGGAATCATCCCCACTAAATCTTTCATGGAGCCCATACGTTGTACTTGCTTCAGTTGACTTAAAAAGTCATCATAGCCAAACTGTTTATTGGCAATTTTCTTTTGAATGCGTTTGGCTTCTTCGAGGTCAACTTGCTCTTGAGCACGCTCCACTAGCGAAACCACATCGCCCATACCCAAAATACGCTCTGCCATTCGATCTGGATGGAATACATCTAAAGCATCAACTTTTTCGCCTGTTCCAATAAATTTAATCGGTTTATCGACTATGGATTTTATGGATAAGGCAGCACCGCCGCGCGTATCTCCATCCATTTTGGTCAGCACTACCCCATCAAACTGTAGCCTGTCATGAAAGACTTTAGCCGTATTGACCGCATCTTGACCCATCATGGCATCGACAACAAACAAGGTTTCGTTCGGCTGAACGGCCTTGTGGATGTTTTCAATCTCTAACATGAGTGCTTCATCCACCGCCAAACGTCCTGCTGTATCAACAATGACTACGTTAAACTGATTCGCCTTGGCATAGTTGAACGCCTCAGTTGCGATAGCTACAGGATCTTTGCTTTCCTTTCGGGCAAATACCTCAACTTCAATTTGTTTGCCAAGCACCTCAAGCTGATCTATAGCAGCTGGACGATAGACATCACACGCCACAAGCAACACCTTTTTGGCTTGTTTTATTTTGAGTTGTTTGGCTAATTTGGCAGAACACGTAGTTTTACCCGACCCTTGCAGACCGCTCATCAGGATTACTGCAGGCTTACCTGAAACAGATAATCCTTGCTGCTGACCACCTAAAAGAGCGGTTAATTCGTCTTGAACGATTTTAATCAACAACTGACCTGGATGTAACGTGGTCAGAACTTTTTGTCCAAGGGCTTTCTCTTTAACGGATTCAGTAAATGATTTAGCAATTTTAAAATTAACATCGGCATCGAGTAAAGCGCGCCGAATTTCTTTCATTGTTTCGGCTACGTTTATTTCAGTGATACGTCCGTGCCCTTTAAGCGTTTTGAGGGCAGCATCTAATCGTTTACTAAATTGTTCAAACATGAATTAAATAAAAATCAAAATTACGGAATTTACTTCTTCTGGTGCATCCAAAATATAATGACTACATGAGGAATTGTTATAGCAGCTAAAAAAGCAAAAAATAAAGAAACCAACGAAAAGGTACTTTCTGAAAAGAAATAAATTGCTACCGCAAAACCTACCATTGCGAGTAACCAATACGGAAGCGCCATACGAACAAATTTTGTGATAGGCTTTTTATTTGAGGGATAAAGCAGTTTGGCTTGCTCGTGTAGAGAAGGAAGACTATGCCAAAGAACAAAATACACGGAAAATGACCACAGTAATGATGTTGTTTTAAACAGAATCATAAATAATATCAAGGCAAAAAATTGAAACAACAGCTTATCCTTTAATTGCTTAAAATTGAAAAGCAGTAAAATTAAAGTACAACTTCCCGAGAAAGTTAATAGAAATATAAAAACTGTACTAGGGAGTTGAATGCTTGCAATTTCGTAAATCGTAGAACTGGTTTGATCTAAATGAAAATAAAAAAGCAAAGAAAAGAGAAACAAGCCATAAGCAAAATAAAAAAGGTTCAGTTTTAGAGAGGAAATATAGGAAGACAGATGCCATTGTTGTTCACCAAAATGAAA
>JAURDG010000194.1 GCA_030828025.1 Flavobacteriaceae bacterium
ACGATATCCATCAATGCCAACTTCTTCTACCCAATAGGTCATGTCGTCTTCTAATGCCTGCAGCATCTCTTGGTTTTCAAAGTTTAATCCAGCCACATCTGTCCAGTCTGGGTTTGGCGGGATGATATTGCCTTGCTCATCTTTTAAGTACCAGTCTGGATGTGCCGTTACCCACGGGTGATCCCAAGCCGTATGACCCGCAACAAGGTCTATCATCACCAACATATCCAAATCGTGTGCCGCATTAACTAAGGATTTAAAGTCTTCAAGAGTGCCAAACTCAGGGTTAATTCCTCGATAATCACGAATGGAATAATAACTGCCCAAGGTCCCTTTTCGGTTGGTTTTTCCAATGGGATGAATGGGCATAAACCACAAAATATCAACTCCTAGTTCTTTGAGTTTTGGCAAATGAGCAGCATAGGCATTAAAGGTTCCTTCTTCGGTATATTGCCGAACATTTACTTCGTAAATGGTCGCTTTTGACAAAAAATCATCTGAAAAAACGATGGAAGCACTGTTCTTTGGCTTAACATCCGAAGAACATGAACTTATGAAAGCTCCAATAAATAAAACTAAATAAAAGGTTCGCATGGGTTTGTGAATTTAAAAGGAAATGATGTTGACACTTTTTGCGGGAACGTTTAATGTGTTTGACAAATCAACCGAGGCCTTACTGAACACATTGACACCGACTTTAGCCGTGCCAATCCGCTCATCAAAGCGTTTTAGGTCTAGCTCTTGGGCTGTATCGTTTGCGTTAAGCACAACCATAATTGTTTTAGTGTCTGTATATCTAAAATAGGTGTACACTTCATTTTTTGGGGCATAGTGCATCGTCTTGCCGTAATGAATCACAGGCTCATTTTTTCGCCATTTAAACAGCTGCGCCGTAAAATCGAAGTATTTATTTTCTAGTTCTGTTCGCCCAGCAGCGGTGAATGCATTTCTAGAATCATCAGGCCAGCCACCGGGAAAATCTTTTCGAAGGTCGGCATCGCCATTATCTTTAAGCCCACGCATACCTATTTCTGTGCCGTAATAGGTTTGCGGTACGCCCCGAACAGTTGCCAACAACGTGGTCACTAAGGTAAACTCCTCAAAATCAACAAGCTCGTTGATACGAGTGGTGTCGTGGTTTTCTAAAAAAACCATCAAATTGTTGGGGTTGGCATAGACAAAGTCGTTTTGAAACACCTTATATATTTTGTTCATTTTTTGATCCCACCAGGGCGTCTCTTCAGTAAAGGCAGCAGCAACACCTGCAAACAAGGCAAAGTCTTTAACATGGGTTACCTGCGAATTAAATCCAGTCATGGCAGCAATAGGGCTGTCCTTTTGCCAATAGGATAAATGGATCGGATTCATCACCCAACTTTCAGCCACAATGCTAAAATTGGGATATTCGTCCATGATGGCTTTTGCCCACAAAGTCACTTCCTCACGACTGTTGTACGGATATGTATCTACTCTAAATCCTGATAGGTCTGCATATTCTATCCACCAAATGGCATTTTGTGTTAGGTATTTAAGCAATTGCGGCTGCTTTTGATTGAGATCTGCCATGCTTTCCACAAACCAGCCGTTGACCAATTCTTTTAGATCAACTTCGGCTGCGTACGGATCGGAGAAAATCTCCTTGGCATGGCTTGATGGCGTAAATGCATCCCACTGATTTATCCAATCTTCGGCAGGCAAATCTTTTATCATATAATGTTCCAAACTCCAGTGATTAACCACATAATCCATGATGAGTTTCATATCTCGTTTGCGCATTTCAGCAGCCAATTGTTTGTAGGTTTCGTTGGTGCCAAATCGCCTATCAATCTGATACACATCGCTAGCGGCGTACATATGATATGAGCCTTTTGGGTCGTTATCCTCCACCACAGGCGTGTTCCAAATGGCGGTAACACCCAAACTTTCTATATAATCCAAATGGTCTATGATACCTTGCAAATCGCCGCCATGTCTGCCCCATGGGTCTTGTCGATTTGGTTTGTCCGCTAAATCGGGATGCGCATCATTTGAAGGATCACCGTTGGCAAAACGATCGGGCATGATAAGGTAAATAAAATCTGAACTGTCATAACCTTTTCGAAGTGCAGAGGCTTCACGGCGGGTTTTTAGTGTATAAGGAACAGTAATCGATTTTTTCCCTTTTTGCTTTAATTTTAATTCATACGTTCCAGCGTTTGTGTTCTCTAAATCCAGATAAACAAACAGGTACTTTTCGTTTTGCAGTCGAACCACATCTAAAATATTCAAGTCGTGGGAGCTTAGCTCGTAATGTGCCAAATCATCACCGTATAGCGTTAGCATCAATGTGGTGTCGTTCATGCCTTCCCACCAAAAAGGAGGTTCCACTTTGGTTACTTGTCCCCAAAGCGATAGGCTAACAAAAAGAAGTATGATGTTTTTCATGGATAAAAGTTTAAGTTAGGGCTTTGTTGGGTGTAAAGGCTACGGGGTGACCATTTAAAAAGACATCGACAGGTTGACCCTCCACAAGTGTAACTTCTGCATTTGATGCAGCAATGGTAAGTGCCAAAATAGTCCCTCTGAAGTTAATTTTAAATGATAGTGATTTGCAAACTTTAGGAAGCTGTGGTCTAAAATAAACCGCATTTTCTTTAATGCGCATCCCACCAAACCCTTCGACCACGCTTAGCCAAGTCCCTGCCATAGACGTTATGTGCAGCCCTTCTTCAACTTCTGTGTTGTAGTCATCAAGGTCTAGACGAGAGGTGCGTACATACAAATCGTATGCCTGCTCTACCCTGCCCAATTTGGCTGCTAGCACCGCATGAATGGATGGCGATAGCGAGGACTCGTGAACAGTAAAAGGCTCATAGAAGTCAAAATTCTTTTGGAGCTGTTCGTTAGAAAAGTCATC
>JAURDG010000211.1 GCA_030828025.1 Flavobacteriaceae bacterium
AGTAGAACTTTTTTTGTATCGCTCTAATATTCTAGGAGCAGACCTTCGTATTACCAACTATGGCGGGGGAAATACAAGCTGTAAAACCATTGAAAAAGACCCACTTACTGGTGCTGAAGTTGAGGTCATGTGGGTTAAGGGCTCTGGTGGTGATATAGGAACATTAGAAAGGGATGGTATTGCTGGATTGTACACCAATAGATTGCGAGATCTAAAAAAGGTTTACAGAGGGCTCGAGCATGAAGACGAGATGGTAGGACTTTTTAACCACTGTATCTATGACCTTGACAGTAAGGCGCCTTCTATAGATACGCCGTTGCATGGTTTACTCCCGTTTAAACATATCGATCACCTTCATCCAGATGCTTTAATTGCAATTGCAGCAGCAAAAGATGGAGAGCAGATTACCAAAGAGATTTGGGGAGATACTATGGGCTGGGTGCCTTGGCAAAGACCTGGTTTTGATTTGGGTCTTCAACTAGAAAAATGTTTGGCTGAAAATCCAGGAATCAGAGGAATTGTGTTGGGAAGTCACGGCTTATTTACTTGGGGAGACACTTCCTATGAATGTTACATCAATAGTTTGGAAGTTATCGAAGCTGCATCGCAATATATTGAGGACAAGATTAAAGAAAATGGTTCTGTTTTTGGCGGTGCTATCAAAGATAGCCTTTCGCCAGATGGTCGAAAAAAACAAGCTGCCTTAATCGCTCCTCTTTTGCGTGGGTTGTGTTCTTCTGAACAGCGCATGGTTGGACATTTTGATGACCAAGATGTTGTATTGGAGTTTATTAACAGCAATGATTTAGCAAAACTTGCTCCAATGGGAACTTCGTGTCCAGATCACTTTTTGAGGACTAAAATTTGCCCACTTGTATTGCCAATTAGCGCAGAAGCCGATCTTACAGATACTTCTCAAGTAAGTGAGCAGTTGCAACCGTTGTTTGAATCGTATAGAAAAGATTATTTGGATTACTATGAGAATCATAAACATCCGAACAGCCCATCAGTTAGAGATTGTAACCCTGTAATTATTCTTTATCCAGGTGTGGGCCTATTTAGTTTTGCTAAAAATAAGCAGACCGCTAGGGTGGCAGCAGAATTTTATGTCAATGCCATCAATGTGATGCGAGGTGCTGAAGCCATTTCAAGTTACACCTCACTTCCGCGTCAAGAAGCATTTGATATTGAGTACTGGTTGCTTGAAGAAGCGAAGCTTCAACGTATGCCCAAAGAAAAACCGCTTTCTAGGCAAGTCGCTTTAGTGACCGGTTCAGGGGGAGGCATTGGACGTGCTATTGCAGACAAACTTATTGCAGAAGGAGCAGTAGTGGCTTTTTCAGATATTTCCGATGACTTTTTAGCAGAAGCTACGGCAACGTATTCTACAGATAAGGCTATTGCAATAAATTGCAATGTAACAAGCGCTGAAGAAGTTGAAGATGCATTCCAGCAAACGGCTTTGGCTTTTGGAGGAGTAGATATTATTGTTCATAGTGCTGGATTGGCGATATCAAAATCAATTGATGATACAACCCAAAAGGATTGGGAGTTATTACAAGGCGTTCTTGTAAAAGGACAATTCATGCTAGCACAAAGAGCCTCTAAAATTTTTAAGAAACAAGGTTTAGGAGGTAATATTGTCAATATTGCTAGTAAAAATGGACTTGTTTCAGGTCCAAACAATGTGGGTTATGGTACGGCTAAAGCCGCCCAGCTTCACATGTCTCGTTTGTTGGCTGCTGAATTAGCTGCTGAGGGTGTTCGTGTCAATACAGTAAATCCAGACGGCGTTATTGTTGGAAGTAAAATTTGGGAAGGCGAATGGGCTGAAGGACGCGCTAAGGCCTATGGAATTAGCGTTGAGGAATTGCCTGCTTATTATGCAAAACGAAATTTACTAAACAAGATCATCACACCAGATGATATTGCAAACGGAGTATATGTTTTCTTGGGCATTTTAGACAAGTGTACCGGAAATACGCTTAATGTTGATGGAGGTGTGGCAAATGCTTTTGTGAGATAAAAAATGATTGTTCTTTATAGCGTATGATATGACAGATTGTATAGCGATTATTGATATTGGTAAGACAAACAAAAAAATACTTTTGTTTGATGCTTCTTACAATGTAATTTATCGAAAATCTATACGCTTCCAAGAATTGGTCGATGATGACGGTTTCCCATGTGATGATATTGATGCGATAGAAAAATGGATTTTTTCTGAGATTAAGAGCGTTCAAGAGCAAGGCATTTACAACATCAAAGCCATTAATTTTTCAACACACGGAGCCACGGTTGTTTATATGGATAAAAATGGTGAAAGAGTTGCGCCAGTCTATAATTATTTAAAGACTTTAGTGGATATTGACTTTAAATTGCTGTATGATAAATGCGGGGGCGTAAATCATTTTTCGAGGCAAACTGCTTCGCCCGCTTATGGGATGCTTAATAGCGGTATGAAAATGTATTGGCTAAAGCACAAAAAGCCTCAGTATTGGAAAAAAGTAGCACATATACT
>JAURDG010000115.1 GCA_030828025.1 Flavobacteriaceae bacterium
ACCAAATCCACCGCCAAATCCACCACCGAAGGCGCCACCGAAAATATCGCCAAACTGACTGAATATGTCATCCATATTCATGCCACCACCGCCACCAAAGCCGCCCTGACCGTCAAAAGCAGCATGCCCAAAACGGTCGTATTGAGCGCGTTTTTGCTCATCGCTCAACACCTCATAGGCTTCTGCTGCTTGCTTGAACTTTTTTTCTGCTTCTGGGTCTCCAGGATTTTTGTCTGGGTGATAAGCAATGGCCTTTTTGCGGTACGCCTTCTTAATTTCTGCAGCAGTTGCAGATTTACTTACGCCTAATATTTCGTAGAAATCTTCTTTCATGTTTATTGAGCTACTACCACTTTTGGAAAGCGTATAATTAAATTACCTAATTTATAACCAGCCCCTACCACATCAATTATTGTTCCTTTTGGAAACTCGTCTGATGCAGGCAACTGAGTAATGGCTTCATGGATTTCAGCATCAAAAATTTCTTTGGGTGCCACCTCTATCTTGGTTAAACCCTGTTGCTTGAGTGTATCGCTCAATTTATTATAAATTAACTGAACGCCTGCTAGCTGCTCATCCTCTTTATTGATTTCGGCCAAAGCACGTTCAAAATCATCTAAAACAGGAAGTAATGATACCATAACATCTTGAGCGGCTGTTTTAAATAATTCTATGCGCTCTTTGGAGGTGCGCTTTTTATAATTCTCAAATTCAGCAAAAAGACGAAGAAATTTATTCTTTTCATCTTCGATAGTGGCCTGTGCTTCAGCCAATGGGTCTTTTTCGACACCATTTTGATCCGAATCTAGGTGTTGCTTTTCTTCTTGCTCTTCGAGGTTCTCTTTCTTTTTTGCGGCCATGATTGATTTTTTAAAACTCGGGCAAAAGTACTGCCAATTTATAAACTATGTCAAAATGACATTATTTTTTCCTACTCAAAGGGATTAAATCAGCCAAAGCCTGATCGATTGTAGTAAATGAAAAGTTAAATCCTTTGCTTTCGATTTTTTGGCTACTTGCATAGACACTGTCAAGAAGTACTTGACTCATCTGGCCAAGGAATAATTTTATAACGCCAGATGGTATCCCAGGAAGGAACTGGGGCTTGTGGTAACTCTTTGCAATGGCTTTTATCAATTCTTTTTGGGTGACAGGTTGAGGCGCAACACCATTATAACACCCTGGATGGTTAAGGACAAACAAAAACATTCCTACCAAGTCGTCAATATGAATCCAAGATTGCCATTGGTGACCAGTTCCAAACCAAGTGCCAAGCCCCAATGCTGTAGGTGTTGCCAAACGCGGTAGCGCACCTCCTGCTTGAGCCAACACCAAGCCAATTCTTATTTTGCTCACATGAGGAACTACTTCAGCTGCCTTATCCACTTCCGCTTCCCATGCCTGAACCACTGTTCCCAAAAAGCCTTGCGCTTTTGCCGCATAAGTCTCTGTATATTTTTCTGTTTGATGTGCAGGATAAAGACCAATGGCGGATGCCGATATAAAATGCTTTACTTGGTGTTCTTCCATTGATTTTATGGTATCAACCAATAAACGAGTTCCCAATACCCTACTGTCAAAAATGGACTGCTTATTCCTTTTTGTCCAACGCTGTGCAACATTGCTTCCGGCAAGGCTGATAACGACATCTACACCAATTAGTGCTTCTGTATCGATGTAAGCCTGTTCGGGATTCCAGAAAAAAGTTTTTAAGTTAGTAGAAAGGTTTTGTGTCTTCCTTTTGGTAGAAAGAATAGAAATACGATGTCCTTGTGTTTTTAAACGTGATACCAATGCGGTGCCTATGAGCCCACTAGCTCCAGAAATCAAAACGTGCATTTTTTTTTTGGTAAATGTAGTATAGATGTAGTCCACGCCCAAGATTTTCTTATTTTTGTTTTGTGGAACAAAAAATACATATCGCCCCAGTTGCATCATCAACCATTGACCAAATAGATTTCAATAATCTTGCCTTTGGCAGTGTGTTTAGTGACCACATGTTTCAATGCGACTTCCGAAACGGCGCTTGGGAAACACCTTCTATCGTTCCTTATGGAACTATGAATTTATCGCCAGCAGCAAGTGTCTTGCATTATGGACAAGCTGTTTTCGAAGGCATGAAAGCATTTAAAGACGACAATGGGAGTGTTTGGCTTTTTCGCCCTGAACAAAATGCTGCTCGCTTGGCTGCATCTGCTGAACGCCTTGCTATCCCACCATTTCCCGAAAATGTTTTTTTAGAAGGCTTAAAAAAATTAGTTGCCCTTGACAGCGATTGGGTAAAGCCAGGCACCGGAAATTCGTTATACATTCGACCCTTTGTTTTTGCTTCTGCTGCTGGCGTTCAGGCTTCTGCGGCAAAGGAGTACCGATTTATGATTATTTGTGCTCCTGTTTCTAGTTATTACGGTGGAGAAGTCCGTGTTAAAATCGCCGATCACTACAGTCGTGCACCACAAGGAGGAACTGGCTACGCCAAAGCAGCCGGAAATTATGGCGGGCAGTTTTACCCAACACAATTGGCAAATAAAGAAGGCTATCAACAGATTATTTGGACAGATGCCGCAACACATCAATATATTGAAGAAGCAGGTACCATGAATTTGTTTTTTCGAATTGGCGATACGCTTATTACAGCACCAACAAGCGATAGTATTTTGGATGGTGTAACCCGCAAAAGTATTTTGGACCTTGCCAAGCACATGGGCATAAAAACAGAAGTTCGGCCTATCGAAGTTGCTGAATTACTAGCTGCACAAAAATCTAGAGCACTTCGTGAAATTTTTGGAAGTGGCACGGCAGTTGTTGTGCAACCCATCATAGGCTTTGGTTATAAAGGTGAAAACTTTGAAACACCTTTGGCACAAGACAGCTATGCGCTAAAATTAAAAGAGGCCTTGATGAACATCCAATACAACAAAGCGGCCGATCCGTTTGGTTGGCGCGTTAAGGTCTGCGATTAATTCAAAAATTGCTGAAGGTTTGGCTTGTGATAATGTGGTCCTTTCATCACTTTCCCATCGGCTCTGTAAATAGGCTTTCCATCCGCCCCTAGTTTACTCATATTGCTTGCTTGTATTTCGGTAAACACATCTTCAATAATATGTTGCATCCCATGCGTCAATATGGTGCCACATAAAATATAGAGCATGTCTCCAAGGGCATCCGCCACTTCGACCAAGTCATGTGCCTTGACGGCTTGAAAGTACTCGTCATTTTCTTCAGCCATTAGCCTGTGGCGTAATTGGGCAAGGTCTTTAGGAATATTTGTGGTCGGTTTTTCTGAAACAGCTACCGCAAAGGCTTTGTGAAAAGCTGCTACAGCATCAAGTTGGTCTTGCATTTTTTTATAGTTTCGCTAAAAATAACGCTATGTTCAGCACCGGTCAATTAATTTTTGCACTTTTTTTTGTTTTAGCCTTCACAACTATCATTATATACAGTTACAAAAAAGACAAACAAAAAAACAAACAGTATTTTAAAGGTAGTTACTGGGTTCTGCTCGGATTTTTTCTTTTTGTATTGCTGTTGGTTGGGTTAAAAAGTATGGTAAAATGAAGTTGTCGGCTATTGTACTCGTGTTCGTTGGGGGTGGATTAGGAAGTATGCTACGTTATATCATTTCAATAGCAGCACGTCCGATAACAGTAAGTTTTCCCTACGCAACCCTCATTGCTAACTTTATTGGCTGTTTTGTTTTAGGTGTTTTTATTGGATTTATGGGCGCAAAAACGGCAACTTTTAGCAATACTTATCTGCTATTTGCAGTGGGTTTTTGCGGCGGATTAACAACTTTTTCTTCGTTGACTCTAGAAAATATGCGCTTTATAGAACAGGGACAGTTATTTAATTTAATTCTCTACACCACCTTCAGTTTTGCTTTCGGCTTAATATTCCTTTACCTAGGCATGCTGCTCCATCGGCTTTTTTAAGGGTCATTTTCAAAATTTTGATACTATTATTTTACAATACCCCTATTTTTTAGGGGTGCTAAATGATATTTGTTTAAAAATACGAATTGTACCCCCTATTTTTTGATGGTAAGTCAAACAAAAGATTAATTTTGGCGCATGATTATTCAATATAATTCTAAAAATTATTAACTAAATAAAAAAACGATGAAAAATAAATTATACATTAACGTTGCCGCATTCTTATTCATATTAAGCTCTGCAGGCTATGTACAAGCACAAGAAGAACCAACTTTTAGTGTTTCGGGAACTGTTGACACCTACTACAGAAGTAGTGAATTTGCACCCAATACTTCATTTGCAAACCTTCCTGGTTTTGCTTTGGGAATGGCCAATATTGTCCTTTCTTACGAAGGTGAAAAGTCTGGATTTGTTGCTGACTTAGTTTACGGTCCTAGAGGCACGGAAGCTGTTTTCGGTTCAGATCCTGCGTTAAGCTCTTCTAATATAGTAAACCAATTATACGTTTATTATAATGTAAGCGAAAGCTTTACATTAACGTTAGGAAACTTTAATACTTTCTTAGGATATGAGGTTATTTCACCAGCTAGTAACTTTAATTACTCTACTTCGTATATGTTTTCGTACGGTCCTTTCTCTCATACAGGAATAAAAGCTGACTTCACTTTGACTGATGATATATCACTCATGTTAGGTGTTATGAACGCTACAGACGAAACCGAAGCGGATTACAGTGGCGTAACCATGTATGGTGTTCAGCTAGGGCTTTTTGGTCAGTACATCAACTTGTTGGCAGGAGAAGACTATACGCAGTTTGATTTTACAGGTGGACTTGACATCACAGATAGCTTTTTCTTAGGCGTTAATGCGACCACAACAGCCTTAGCTGGCGACGCTGGTTTCAGCGG
>JAURDG010000124.1 GCA_030828025.1 Flavobacteriaceae bacterium
AATCATTTTTAAAGCTGTATGTGCCTGTATAATCTGGGTTTTTGGCACCTCCTGCGCGTTCGTTTCCTGGGCATAAATAGCAGTTGGGATCATATGTCAGCCTTTCTACATCTTGAGGCTTGTCTTTTTTGCCTTGCCATGGACGTTTGGTGCGATGTGGAGATACCAGTACCCATTCTCCAGTGAGGATATTCTTTCTTCTGTGTGGGGTGTTGTTAAAATCCATGTGGTTACTCGGTTTTGCTGATTTCTACACCATTAGACGTCGCCACCAAAATGGAGGTGAGGTTAATATCAAATTTTGCTTTGTATGCTTTGCTTGCCAAATCCATAAACTCATTGACAAAGCCTTCTTCCACTAGATTGATGGTGCAGCCGCCAAAGCCACCGCCCATCATACGACTACCCACCACCTGTGGTATGTCCTTAGATAAATCTACCAAAAAATCAAGTTCAACACAACTGACTTCATAATTTTTAGACAAGCCTTCATGGGTTTGATACATCAGTGCTCCAAAGCCCTCAATATCGCCTTTTTGGATTAGCTCTGCTGCTTTTAAGGTTCGTGCATTTTCTCTAGATACAAAAAGCGCACGATGATAGACTTTAATAGGCAGTTTGTCTTTGTATAATTCAATAATTTTTTCAGGAACTTCAGCTAAAAATGCATACGCTGGATAATCTTGTTGTATGGCATGTAGTGCCTGTTCACATTCTGCACGTCTGGTGTTGTACTCACTCGATGCGAGGTTGTGTGAGACATTGGTGTTGAGCAGTAATATTTTGAACGGCGCAAACTCGGCATCAATGAGTTTATAATCAAGAGATTCACAATTAAGCAGTAATAGCTTGTTACGCTGTCCCATCGTTACTGCAAACTGATCCATCACGCCACATTTGGTGCCCACAAAGTTGTGCTCTGCCATACGAGAAATCTCAATAAGCTCTAAATCAGTAAGCCCCAAATCAAACAGTTCATTAAGACCCTTAGCAACGCCACACTCTAAGGCGGCTGAAGAACTGATGCCAGCACCAATAGGCAATTCACTAGAGATCACACAATCAAAACCGCCTAATTTACCAGGACGTGCTTTTACCATACCATCCACTACGCCCAGCACGTAGTTCTCCCAATGGGTATCGCTGATTTGTAAGGGCTTTTGAATATCAAAAGTAAACGCTCCCTCATCTTCGGAGTTTACACGGCAAAGGTTATTATCTTTTTTACGAAACCATAGGGTCACTTTTCGATCAATGGCAGCTGGTAGCACATGGCCTCCGTTGTAGTCGATATGCTCGCCAATCAGGTTAATGCGGCCAGGGGATTTTACAATAATATCAGATTTATAGGGGTTTGCTGTCATGGTTTTTTATTTTAAAGAAAATCGAAAAAAGGTTTCGCTGGTAAATATTTCATGGGCAATCCGGTCGGCAAACCAGCCTAGGATAGCTCCAAAATAGGGATGTGTACCAAGGTATTGTTCGGGGCGACCGAACCCAAGCACGATGTCCTCAACAGATCCATTTCGATCTGGAGTTTTAATGGATGTTATGATGCTCCCTAAATTGATGATTTCTATGGAAATCCTAGCATCATTGACAAGTGTATAGGTCTTGATTTTTTGGGTTAAGCCATTCATAAAGGCTCAAATATATTATTTTAAGGCTTTATCTAAGTGATTAAAAATCAAAAAAAGAAATATAAAGAAGTTGTTCCATTTGTTGTCTTACACGATCATATTAGTTTTTGAATCGTTTGGGTTCTTTTAACAGGGAAGAAAAAACGGCTACATTAAGTTTGGTAGGCTCATGCGAACCAAACAACGGAGGTTTTAATCATAAGCGGTAAACTTGCACTTTTTTTCTATCGACTTAATCATCATTAGTGCAATATCTTTTTGTGTAGCCGTTTCAATGCCCTCTAAACCTGGCGATGAGTTAACCTCAAGCACTAACGGTCCTCCGGAAGATCGTATGATATCCACACCAGCAACACTTAAGCCCATGGCTTTAGTGGCCTTTATGGCAAGTCTTCTTTCTTCAGGTGTAGCCTTTGCCACAGAGGTGGTTCCGCCCAAGTGTACATTTGCTCTAAATTCGCCTGGAGGTGCTGTGCGTTGCATTGAAGCAACTACTTTACCATCGATAACAAAGCACCTGATGTCTTTTCCTTCTGCTTCTTTGATAAACTCCTGAACCAAAATATTGGCTTTCAAACTTTTAAAAGCATTGATGACACTTTCTGCTGCTTTTTTGGTTTCGGCCAGTACGACACCTTTACCTTGTGTGCCTTCTAAAAGCTTTACAATTAAAGGCGATCCACCAACCATATCAATCAGATCATTAGTATCAAGAGGCGAACTGGCAAATCCTGTTGTCGGAATATTTACCCCTTTGCTCAGCAGCAATTGCAACGAAAATAGCTTATCTCGAGATTGAATAATAGAATCGGAAGTGTTCAGGCAAAATACGCCCATACTTTCAAAAAGACGTAGTAATGCACAAGCGTAAAATGTTTGCGCAGGACGAATACGCGGAATCACAGCGTCTAGTGAGGCAATCGTTTCGCCACCGCGATAATGGATTTGTGGAGTAGAAGCATCCAACTTCATAAAGCAGTTTCGGATATTGTAAAATTCTATTTTATGACCGCGTTGTTCTGCCGCTTCTATCAGCCGTTTGTTGCTGTACAACTCTTGGTTAGACGCCAAAAGACCAATCCGCAACCCTTTGTTTGAGTTTTTAAATTTTTCATACGAATTCAACACAGTGTCTTGGCTTACTGCTCCGATTAAAAAACTTTCCTCTGGATCGACAATCAAACGACCTTTCATGGCCTCACGCCCCAACAACATACGGTAGCCCATAGAATCTCTATTGGTTAGCGTTACCTCTATTTGCCAACTTTGCGTCTCCAGCTTTAATAATGTCTGTATGACGTAGCGCTGCTCTCTGTTGCCACTAGAACTTTTTACAACTCTTTTATCCACCACTAAGGCATCACACTTCACTTTTCGTTTTCCGTCATTTTGTATTGGATATACATCAAAGCTAACCCAAGTTTGACCACCCTTTTGATAAGGTTGAATATTAAGTGCGTGAAGACTAGAGGTTTTTGCTCCGCTGTCGATGCGCGCCTTAATGTGCGGAATATTAATTTCGTTGAGTGACACCCATTCCTGTGAACCAATGGTAAGCTTCGAACCCATGTGTTTATTTTTTGCAAATGAATGAATAATAAAAACAAAATAGCAGTATTCAGGTTTAAAAAAAATAAAGTCACCGTTATGTTATTTGGTGTTAGTGTAGGCTGACTATAACACGAAAAATGCACACACCTAAGACCAAAGCCTTTATATTGCTTTCTAATATGTATAATATTGTTGTTAAATTTTAATAAAAAAGCAAATTATGTTGATGTTTTTTGTAATATAGAGACTAATTAATTTAGAATATTTTAATCTTTATAAAATCACTTTTTCATCCAATCATCATGACTAAAAAAGTTAACTACTGGAAAAAAAATGTGCGCTATATCATCACCTTACTCACGCTTTGGTTTATCATCTCTTTTGGCTGCGGGATCTTGTTCGTTGAGCAACTCAATGCGATTAAAATAGGTGGCTTTAAACTAGGTTTTTGGTTTGCACAACAAGGATCTATTTTTGGATTTGTAGCAATAATTTTCATTTATATCTACTTGATGAATCGACTAGATAAAACAGTAAATAATTTATAAGACATGGAACTTCAATATTGGATTTGGATTGCCGTAGGACTTAGTTTTACACTGTATATAGGAATTGCCGTTTGGTCGCGGGCGGCCTCAACAAAAGAATTTTATGTTGCTGGTGGTGGTGTGCATCCCATCGCTAATGGTATGGCAACTGCTGCAGACTGGATGTCTGCGGCCTCGTTCATTTCTATGGCGGGGATTATTTCTTTTGGCGGTTATGATGGTTCTGTTTACCTGATGGGCTGGACTGGAGGTTATGTGCTACTGGCATTATTACTTGCACCATACTTACGAAAGTTTGGCAAGTTTACCGTTCCTGATTTTATTGGCGACCGTTATTATTCCAACACGGCTCGGTCTGTTGCGGTATTTTGCGCTTTATTGATTTCATTTACCTATATCGCAGGGCAAATGCGAGGCGTAGGCGTTGTTTTTTCTAGATATTTAGAAGTTGACATCGTTACCGGAGTGCTTATCGGTATGGCAATTGTATTGTTTTACGCAGTACTTGGTGGCATGAAGGGAATTACCTATACCCAAGTTGCGCAATATTGTGTGCTCATATTTGCCTTTATGGTACCAGCGATCTATATATCTTTTTTGGCTACCGGTTATGTGGTGCCACAAATTGGATTTGGTTCTAGTGGTGCAGATGGGGTTTACCTCCTTGATAAGCTAGACGGATTACACAAAGAACTAGGCTTCCATGAATATACTTCTGGAAGTAAGTCGATGCTGGATGTGTTTTCCATTACTTTAGCCTTGATGGTAGGAACCGCAGGTCTCCCGCACGTAATCGTACGGTTTTTTACGGTTAAAAAAGTAAAAGATGCCAG
>JAURDG010000185.1 GCA_030828025.1 Flavobacteriaceae bacterium
TCGAATGGTTGCTAATTGACATAGTGAAACAAAGTTTGACCAACTTCATCCCCAAATTTAAAAACTAAATACACTATAAATGCTAACAACAAAGTCCAGCACAAAATATATAACGGCTTATTCAAAAAACGCTTTCTCATTCTTCTAAGTTTAGCAGCCCAAAAAAGTCTTAAATAGAAAACGGTAGGTTTTGAGTGAAGAACAGATTTGGAACTTGTTCACCACTAAAATACAAAAAAAAAGGAAAGGATTACGAAGCCGCCTTTAGCTGGCTGAGTGTTACACCGCTAAGTTTACTTTCGGCATAGCGTTTGGTTACTTTTAGTGCGGCGGTGTCGGTGCCGGGCAATTCAAACATGGCATCGGTGAGTATGGCTTCGCAAAGCGAGCGCAATCCTCGTGCACCCAACGAATACGCCAATGCTTGCTCCACGATATAATCCAAGGCTGTTGGGCTAAACGTAAGCGCAATATTGTCCATCGCAAACAAAAGCTGGTATTGTTTGATCAATGCATTTTTGGGCTCCACCAAAATAGCACGAAGTGCCTCCTCATCAAGGGTATTCATATGGGTCAAGACGGGCAATCGTCCGATAATCTCTGGAATAAGTCCAAAATCTTTTAAATCTGAAGGCGTGATATGTCCCAACAAATCTGCTTCGTCTATCGTGGTTCGTTTGGCGGCCGTGCTGTAGCCTACCGCTTGCATGTTCATGCGCTTGGCGATATGCCGTTCGATGCCGTCAAAAGCACCACCGGCAATAAACAGTATATGTTCTGTGTTGACTTCAACAAATTTTTGGTCTGGATGCTTACGTCCGCCCTTTGGCGGTACGTTAACCACCGTGCCTTCAAGGAGCTTGAGCAATGCCTGCTGTACGCCTTCGCCAGACACATCACGGGTAATGGAAGGGTTGTCGCTCTTACGAGCAATCTTGTCTATTTCGTCAATGAAGACAATCCCACGTTCGGCTTTTTCTTGATCGTAATCGGCTGCTTGTAGCAATCGGGTCAGGATGCTTTCTACGTCCTCGCCCACATAACCCGCCTCGGTGAGCACTGTTGCATCAACAATGGCAAGCGGCACCTGCAGCATTTTGGCAATGGTCTTGGCAAGTAAGGTTTTCCCTGTACCCGTTTGTCCAGCAATGATGATGTTGCTCTTGTTTAGCTCGACTTCGTTCTGGTCTTCGGATTGTTGTAAACGTTTGTAGTGGTTGTACACGGCAACGGAAAGCACTTTTTTGGCTTGCTCTTGCCCAATGACATAGTCGTCCAAAAAGGCTTTAATCTCTTTAGGTTTTTTGAGTAAAAAGTCGGTTTGGGCAACGGGTGCTTCAAGGTGGGCTTTTTCTTCTTGGATAATCCCCACAGCTTGATCGACACATTTGTCGCAAATATGCGCATTAAGCCCTGCGACCAATAATTTGGTTTCGGCTTTTTTACGTCCACAAAACGAACAACTCAACTCTTCCACTTTTTTAGCTTCGGGTTAATACTTCATCAATCATTCCGTATTCTTTGGCTTCGAGTGCTTTCATCCAATAATCACGGTCTGAATCTTCGTACACTTTGTCATAGGATTGTTTGCTGTGCTTGGCAATGATTTCGTACAATTCCTTTTTAAGTTTTAGGATTTCTCGAGCGGTAATTTCAATGTCTGATGCCTGTCCTTGTGCCCCGCCAAGTGGCTGATGAATCATCACACGTGAATGTGGCAAGCCAGAGCGTTTTCCGTCTTGTCCAGCGCACAACAACACAGCACCCATAGAGGCTGCTATACCGGTACAAATGGTTGCTACATCAGGAGTGATAAATTGCATGGTATCGTAAATACCCAATCCTGCATAGACGCTTCCTCCAGGCGAGTTAATATAGATTTGAATGTCTTTGCTTTTGTCTGTGCTTTCCAAAAAGAGCAATTGCGCTTGAATGATATTCGCTACACTATCGTTGATAGCTGTACCCAAAAAGATGATACGATCCATCATTAGGCGCGAAAACACATCCATTTGCGCTACGTTGAGTTGACGCTCTTCTATGATGTAGGGCGTTAGACTGCTCACGATTTCATCGTAATACAACGAATTAATCCCGTGGTGTTTGGTTGCGTACTTTTTAAATTCTTTTCCGTAGTCCATTACTTCAATTTGTATGTTAAATATACCTATTATTTTTTGGATGCTTCCTTGATAAAGGTATCAAAGTTTACTTTTTTGACCTTGATGTTTCCTTTTTCCAAAAACAATTGACGCATTTTTTCGCTCATCACTTGGTCAGAAATACGCTTTACCTCTTCTTGATTACCCAAAATACGGCCCGCAATTTCAGATAATTCTTCGTCGCTGACATCGGCACGGCCAAACTGCAACATTTGTTTTTGGAGCAAATCCTTAGCAAAGGCCTCTACTTCTTCACGGGTAATTTGTAAGTTGTATTCTTGAATTAATTTTGACTCGATTAGTTGGTAGCGCAATCCTCGTTCAGCCTTGGTGTATTCGGCGGCTGCTTCATCGGCAGAGATTGGGTTTTCTCCAGCGGTTTGCATCCATTTTTTCAAAAAAGCTGCAGGTAATGAAAACTTGGTGTTGTCAATTAAGTGTTCGGTCATGTCGTTGATAAAATTTTGATTGGCTTGGGTTTCAAAATGTCCCATAGCATCCGCCTTTAGTTTGTCTTTGCATTCGGTTACGGTCTTGACAGCATCTTTTCCAAATACCTTATCAAAAAATTCTTGATCTAGTTCTGCTAAGCCTCTCGAATTACGCTCTTGAAGCGTAAGCGAAAGCTCAACTGCTTTTTCAGGAACTGTACCCATGACACGGCGCAGCACATACTCTTCTTTAAAAAGCCCTTTTGTAGAAAAGGTAACGATATCGCCAATCGTCGCATTTTTAAGGGCGGTTAAGGCTTTTTTACTTTTTACTTCATCTACGGTTATGGTAGCGCTTTTGTTGTCTTCTACCCCTTCAAAAAAAACACCAACTGTAAGCTCGGTATCCGATTTAGTCTCATTGGTTGGCGTTAGGGAGCCATACTGTTTTTGTAGGCGCTCCAACTGTTCGCTAACA
>JAURDG010000010.1 GCA_030828025.1 Flavobacteriaceae bacterium
AAAAGAATACGTTGATAATTTGGTTAAAGCTAAAAATGCCGAAAGCCAAGGATCTGGTGAACGTAAAACACAAGATATTTTAGTCGATGTAGGTAAAGTGCTTATGAATATTACTTCACATAACGGTAATCTAATTCTAGTACAAGCAAATCAAAACACAGAAATAACAGCAGTAATGACTGCAAAAGGAAAACAAGAGGCTGGGTACTACTCATCATATTACAACGGAGTTGCTATTGAAACCAATCAAGCTGGCTATCCCAATTACGCCGTTGATTTAAATGTTTCTCAAAATGGTACGCTTAAAATAGTTGGAAGCCCCTTTAGCTCAAATGAAACCGCCGAAATAGAAATTGCCGTTGAAGTCGCTCCAACAGTACCTCAACAAGCAATCCCAACAAGCCTACAAGAAGGGATCAACTACCACACTGACACCTCAAAAGCCACACTAGTGCTTAATGCGCCAAATAAAGACTATGTCTACGTGGCAGGTAGTTTTAACAGCTACACCACGAGCAGTGCCTACCTTATGAAAAAAGACCCCAGTTCAAATATGTTTTGGTTGGAGCTAACAGGGCTTACCCCAGGCGAAATCTACCATTACCAGTACTGGGTATATGACATAAGCCCAATTGCCGACAGCCCAGCAATCGTCAAAACAGCTGACCCGTACTCCACACTCGTATTATCACCTTTTGACGACCCTTATATTCCCAGTAGTTCCTATCCCAATTTACCCGCTTATCCCACAGGGCAAGAGCGTGAAGTAACCGTACTGCAAACTGCACAAACGGCCTATAATTGGCAAGTTCCTGACTTCCAAAAACCCGCCAAAGAAGACCTTGTCATTTATGAAGTACTCATTCGGGATTTTGATGCAAACCATTCCTTTCAAGATCTTATTGATCGTGTAGCCTATTTTAAAAACCTAAACATCAACGCCATTCAACTCATGCCCATTATGGAATACGAAGGCAACGAAAGTTGGGGCTACAACACGGTCTTCCACATGGCATTGGATAAATTCTACGGCACTCCTGAAAAGTTTAAAGAACTCGTTGACACCTTCCACCAAAATGGGATTGCCGTGATTTTGGATGTGGCTTTGAATCATACCTTTGGGCGCACTCCAGGGGTTCGCATGTGGATGGATGACTCTGATGGTGATGGTTGGGGCGGCCCGTCGAGCGAAAACCCCTACTTCAATCCCGTGGCGAAGCATAGCTATAATGTGGGCAATGACTTTAATCATCAGTCCACCATGACCAAAAACTTTACCAAAAGGGTAATCAAACATTGGATAGAGGAATATAAAATTGATGGCTTTCGTTGGGATTTAACCAAAGGGTTTACGCAAAACTGCACGGCAAGCGACGAAGGATGTACGGGAAGCTACCAAGCCGATCGAGTAGCGGTACTCAAAGAATATGCCGATTATTCTTGGTCGTTGGATACCGACCACTATGTGATTTTTGAACATCTGGGCACTGACAACGAAGAAAAAGAATGGGCAAATTACCGCCTAAATGAAGGGAAAGGCATCATGCTTTGGGGCATCATGACCGAGCCCTACAACCAGCTAAGCATGGGACATAACAGCAACAACAGCATCGAGCGGATGCGTGCTGAGAGTCGTGGATTTAGTGGAAAACGGTTGGTGGGCTATCCCGAAAGCCACGACGAAGAGCGTTTGATGTATAAAAATTTGGTGTATGGCAATTCGACGCAATCTGCCCATGACGTCAAAAACCTACATGTTGCGCTAAGCCGTATGTCGGCTATTGGTGCAGTGAGCCTGCTGGTTCCAGGCCCTAAAATGATTTGGCATTTTGGCGAATTGGGTATGGAACAATCCATCAACACCTGTCCTGACGGCACAGTAAGTGACTGCAAACTCGACACCAAACCCCAACCACAATGGGCTGATAATTGGCTCGCCGATGCACAACGTAAAAAAATATACGATGATTGGAGCCGCATGAACGATTTGAAACAACATAATGCTGTTTTTAGAAGTAATTCCAGTATAAGTCCTTTGAGCAGCAATAATCTTGTCCAACGAATTTACCTGTGGGATTACACTCTAAATGGATTAACAAATGTGGTCATTCTTGCCAATTTTGATGTAACAACGCAATATGTTACACCAGATTTTCCCAACACCGGAACTTGGCATGACTTGATGAACGAGAGTACACTTCAAGTAGATAACACAAGCCAAACGGTAACCTTAGCACCTGGGGCGTTTAAAATTTATGGCAATCAACAGGCGATACTAAGCAATCATAATCCGCAACTACTCGCACTGCGGTTGTTGCAAAATCCTACTTCAGAGCATATACGGCTTGTTCTACCCGCAGAAGGAACGTACCACTATCGGCTTTATGCGCTTTCTGGACAGGAACTGACACGTGGAACACATCAAAAAAACAACCAACTAACCATAAGCGCACCCCAACAAAAAGGGTTGTATGTGGTGGTGGTTAAAAACGAAATTACTCAGGAGGTTGGGCTTTGTAAGGTGTTGATAGAGTGATTATTATAAAAAATATTGCTATGAATATTTGTTTAACCTTTAAATAATTGAATGATGAGAAATTATTTACTTTTTTTATGCACTGTGGGTGCCCTTTTTAGTTTTGCGCAAACGACTAATTTACCCCATAGACAAGCAAACTACACAGTCGTTTCGGATGGCGGCGGCGCATTTGAGCAAGGAACCGATAGTCTGGGTATGTGGGCAAATCAAGGGAACAAGCAAGTTCTTGTATTTAGAGAATTTGATGATGCGGGTGATGGAACAGGAACTGCGATAACCGCAAATACTGGGGATAGTTTTAAAATTACCCTAAGCGCAAAGCGAGCTTACGGCGAGATAGGCCTTGCACTACTGAACAATCCATCTACTACAGCGGCTTGGGCTGATCGAAAAAACAATGTTGTTGCATATGCGATTATGTCAGGGCCAAATGGTGAAGAGTCGGCATGGTCAAGCTGGAAAGCACATTCTGCGGACGGTGGGTCTGAAACCTTTACCCTAAGTGGTGATGCGGATAATTATACTGATTTTGTCATCACATTTACCATTTCAGCAACGGATAATATTACAGTAGATATTAATGGTGAAAGTAAGATTCTAACAGTAACTTCTCCAGAGTTTACGCATTTTAGTGTTTGGCTTTATGATGATTGGTCAGGGTCAGCAAACGCAAATCTGTATCTCATACCAACTACTGAAATTGTTCAAGCTACATTGACTAATGGCAATCTTGCAAATTCAAGGAATTCATTGGTTTCCAGCTCGTTTACAGATAAAGTTGTTTTTGCACAGCCGTTTAAACGACAAATAACTTGGGCGCTATATGATTTAGCAGGTAAACATGTACAACAAGGAAATGCAAAGAAATCTGAGAATACGATTTTATTAAATGCACCAGCAAAAGGCATTTACCTTTTGGAAGTTAAAGACACCCAATTTAACGAACGACAAGTCTTTAAATTAATTAGAAATTAGGAAACACTAACCACATGTTTGATTTCAGGAGCGTATTTTTTTACTGTAAGTTCAACGCCTTGTTTTAGGGTCATTTGGTTTACCGAACAGCCCACGCAGGCACCTAACAGCTGAACTTTTACCGTGTCGTTTTCGACACTGACAAGTTCAATATCGCCGCCATCGGATTTTAAAAAGGGGCGGATTTCCTCAAGGGCTGCTTCAATACGCTTCTGCAAATCAGACATAGGTTATTTTTTTGTGACGGCAGCACAACCTGCCATTGTCGTTATTTTAATGGCTTCCGTAGGTGGAAGCTGTTCATTTCGCTTGACCACTTCGGTGACTACAGCACGTGTAACTTCAGTTATAGCATGAGCAATTGGAGTATCTTTTTGCATGGCAGCCGGACGTCCTATATCGCCTGCCTCACGGACACTTTGAACAAGTGGCAACTCGCCCAAAAATGGAACGTTTAGGTCTGCAGCCAGATATTTGGCTCCTTCTTTACCAAAGATATAATACTTATTATCAGGTAATTCTTCGGGGGTGAAATACGCCATGTTTTCAATGATGCCCAATACTGGAACTTGAATGTTTTCTTGCTGGAACATCGCCACTCCCTTTTTCGCATCTGCCAGGGCAATGGTTTGTGGCGTACTGACCACGACGGCACCCGTAATGGGCAAAGACTGCATAATACTCAAATGAATATCGCCTGTTCCTGGAGGTAAGTCAATGAGCAAAAAATCCAATTCGCCCCATGCCGCATCAAAAATCATCTGACTGAGTGCTTTGGCAGCCATCGGACCACGCCAAATAACTGCTTGATCTGGCTTAGTAAAAAACCCGATCGAAAGTAGCTTGACACCATAGTTTTCTACAGGCACCATTTTGGAAACGCCGTCAACATTTTTTGCCAAAGGGCGTTCGTTGGCTACGTCCAACATCAAAGGCATGGATGGGCCATAAATGTCTGCATCCAAAACACCTACGTTAAAGCCCATATTGGCGAGGGAAACCGCCAAATTAGCCGTCACCGTAGATTTGCCCACACCACCTTTTCCAGAAGCGACAGCGACAATATGTTGAATGCCGTCAATGGGTTTGCCTTTTATCAGCGCACTATTTTCGGATTTCTTTGGTGCGCGTAGCTGCGTGTTCACGCTTACTTTTGCTTTTTCATAAACTTCGTCATGGATGACTTTCATAACGGAAACCTCCACCTTTTTTTTTGCCTGCAAGGTTGGGTTATCCATCATAATATCTACAACTACCTCATCCCCAAAAATGTTGATGTTCGTCACCGCACCGCTTTCCATAAGATTTTTACCCTCACCAGGTAAGCTAATGGTGCTTAATGCTTGTTCGATAGCTGTGCGCGTAATTTTCATTGAGTCTAAATAAGCATACAAATATAGGGCATAGCATCAAGATTACATGCATTCGTTCGGATCCCAAAAAGCAGTTGAAAAACCTTGAATTTGGTCATCAACTATGGTGTGTCCTTCGACTTCCAGTAACTGTTGCATGGTGTTAATGCCGCCAAAATGATGTTTTCCCGTTAATAGTCCGATTCGGTTAACCACACGATGCGCAGGAACATCAGCATATGCGTGTGCCGCATTCATGGCATAGCCAACCGTCCGGGCACTTTTGGCAGTGCCTAGATAGCGAGCTATAGCGCCATAGGTGGTCACCTTACCAGCCGGTACTTGGCGCACTACGTCATATACACGCTCAAAAAAATCAGTTGACTTTGTCATCCGTAGGAAATGAAAATTTAAGGTAGGTGATGGGGATTCCTTTTTCGCGGTATTGTTGCTCGTAAAACGTTTGAATGCCAATGACGTCTTCTGGCGCATGAACATACTGATAGATGTCGTGATGTGCCATGTGTGGTTTTATGTTCCAACCGTCCAACACACCAAGTGTGTATCCATGCAAAAAAGCAGAGTCTGTCTTGAGGTGTACTACCCCATTGGGTTTAAGAATCGTGTTGTAGCTTTTAAGAAACGTGGGGTTGGTCAGCCGATGGTGTGTGCGCTTAAATTTGTATTGAGGGTCGGGAAAGGTAATCCATAGTTCCGACACTTCGCCAGCTGCAAAAACATGTGTAATCAATTCTATTTGAGTACGCACAAACGCCACATTGGGCAATTTATCTTCAAGTGCGGTTTTGGCGCCACGCCAAAATCGGGCGCCCTTAATATCAATACCAATATAATTTACAGCTGGATTTTTTTGCGCCAAGCCAACGGAATATTCACCCTTTCCACAGCCCAATTCCACAACTATAGGATTCGAATTGCCAAAAAAAGAAGCCCACTTTCCCTTAAATTTGAAGGTATCGGCAAGTAGTGTTTCACGAGTAGGTTGAAGCACATTGGCGAATGATTCGTTCTCTTTAAAACGTTTTAATTTATTCTTACTGCCCAAGACGTGTTAATTTGCTGAAACTGCTGCGGTTTCTTTTTCTAAAGTAAATGAAAACTCGGAGCCAATTTCGGGTTGACTCTCCACTAATATTTGTTCTCCGTGCGCTTCAATGATGTGTTTCACAATCGAAAGCCCCAAACCAGAACCGCCCATACGGCGGCTGCCGCTTTTATCCACCCGATAAAAACGCTCAAACAAACGAGGCAAGTGCTCTTGACTAATCCCTTCGCCATTGTCACGAACACGGACAATCATTTTATGTTCAAAAAAAGGCTCAACACTGATTTCGGTAGTTCCTTTTTCCTTTCCATACTTAATGGAGTTCATAATCAAATTGGTAAGCACTTGCTGTATGCGGTCTCGATCTGCACGAACCATGACAGGCTCTTTATTTTTTTTGTCTAATTCTAGCTTAATATTCGTTTTTGACGCCTGCATTTCCAACATTTCCAACACATTTTGAATCAAGTCTAAAATATCAAAGGGTTCCATTTCCAATGTTGTGCCGCCCATTTCTAGGTTGGTCAACAAATCCAAGTCTTTGACGATATAAATAAGCCGTTCTACGCCCTTATTCGCACGAGTCAGGTACTTCTTATTCACTTTGGGGTCTTTGATTGCGCCATCAAGTAATGTTAAGATATAGCCTTGAACCGTAAAAAGTGGTGTTTTAAGCTCGTGTGCCACGTTTCCCAAAAACTCACGCCGAAAGGCTTCTTGATCTTTAAGACTGTTGATCTCGACACTGCGTTTTAGTGCTACCTCTCGAACATTTTTTAGAAGTGAATCCATGTCGTTGATAATCAAAATGTCATTTAATTCCGCACTGTACTGCGGCGTTAAATCTTCATAAATCTCTTTAACCTTTTTGTAGGTGTAGTGTTCAATTCGGTAAATAAAAATTACAAAACATACTATGAAAACAATACACGCAAACACTACGAGTGGAAGTATGCCGTAAACAATAGAGGTATCGTCAGTAAAAATAAGCAGCAAAATGACACTTAGAGCTACAACAAAAGTCGTGACTATTGCGGACAAGGTTAAGGAAAAACGATAGGTTGAGCGTGGAGATTTGGTCATATTACACCACGAATTTGTAGCCTACACCTTTAACTGTTTTGAAATGATGATCGCCTACTTTTTCTCTAAGTTTTCTGATGTGTACATCAATCGTTCGATCGCCGACAACAACATCGCTACCCCACACCTTTTCCATAATTTCCCCACGCTCAAAAACTTTATTTGGTTTTGATGCCAAAAGAGAAATAAGTTCAAACTCTTTACGCGGCAAAATTAGTTCTTCACCTTGATAAACAATTTTATATTCTTCTCTGTTGATTTCTAATTCGCCCACTTCGACCACCGCATTTTTGATGTCTGTATTTTTAAATCGTCTGAGCATCGCCTTAATTTTACTAAGCAATACTTTGGGTTTAATGGGTTTGGTAATGTAGTCATCAGCACCAGCCTCAAGACCTGCAACTTGCGAGTAATCTTCGCTGCGTGCCGTAAGAAAAACAATAATCAAGTTTGCTAATTTTGGGTTTTTGCGCAACTGCTCACAGGTTTCGATACCATCCATTTCGGGCATCATCACATCGAGAAGCACAAGATGCGGCTCCCACTCGTTGGCCTTCTTTAGTGCCTCTACTCCATTTTTTGCCTTGGTTACCTTATAGCCTTCATTTGTTAGGTTATATTCTAAAATCTCCAAAATATCTGGCTCATCATCTACCAGTAAAATACGCGTTTTTGTTTTTTTCATTTTAATTACATCGTTGTCCAAAAATAAAAAAATATAGCTAGCTTATGGCTTGAATTATCTGGAAAATCATCAATACATTTGACTACTGATGGGATTATTTGAAACAGAAGCCTTTTCGTTATTTGCATATCAATATGAACACAACGCTGTGTACCGTGCCTATTGTGACCTTATAAATGTGCATCCCACTGATGTTAAACAACTGTCCGACATTCCCTTTCTTCCGATTGAATTATTCAAATCTCATCGCATAAGTTGTACAGAAAGTGAAGAAACAATATTTGAAAGCTCTGGAACTGTTGGTGCCGTGAGCAAGCACTACATCACTTCGCTGAAAGACTACACTAAAAGTTTTACTAACTGCTTTTCAGCGTTTTATGGAGCTGCCGAAGATTACCACATGCTCGCCTTGTTGCCAGGCTATTTGGAACGACCAAACGCCTCTTTAGTTTATATGTGTCAAAACCTAATAGGCCGTGCACAAAAGCCATATAGTGGATTCTATCTAAACGACTTTGAGGCATTGCATCAAACTCTATTGCATCTCAACCAGCAACAAAAACCTACGCTGTTGATTGGGGTAAGTTTTGCCCTTCTCGACTTTTGTACAGCTTTTCCAATAAAATGCAACAACACCATAATTATGGAAACCGGTGGCATGAAAGGCAGGCGAAAAGAGCTTGTTCGTGAAGAACTACATGCGCAACTAAAAAGCGGTTTTGGCGTTGCCGAAATCCACAGCGAATATGGCATGACCGAATTGCTTTCGCAAGCCTATTCAAAAGGAAGCGGTATTTTTAATACTCCAAAAACGATGCGTGTTTTTGTAAGAGATGTTCGTGATCCAAAGCAAGTTTCTGAAACCGGCACGGGTGGGCTAAACATCATTGACTTGTCCAATAAATCGTCTTGTGCGTTTATTGCCACACAAGACCTTGGAAAATGCCATGCCGATGGGTCTTTTGAAGTATTGGGCCGTTTTGATGCTGCCGATGTTCGTGGTTGTTCCCTTATGACGGCTTAACAACAAGTAAAAAGTAATTCTTTTTTCCGCGTTGCAACAATACAAAACGACCACAAATGACATCTGCTTTGGTCAATTTTTTGTCTTCGTTAACCTTTTCTTTATTCACCGAAATAGACTGTTCCTTAAGAGCGCGCCTTGCTTCACCATTTGACTTTAAAAAGCCAGAGGCTCCCGAAAGGGCATCTACAATACTAAGCCCATCGTGAATTGCTGATGCAGCAACCTCAGCCTGTGGAACACCTTCAAAAACATCGAGTAATGTTTGGGCATCAAGTTCTTTTAAGGCATCGGCGGTGGCTTTGCCAAATAAAATTTCTGCCGCTTGCTCAGCTTGTTCCACATCCGCTTGTGCATGCACCATCGCCGTAACTTCTTGAGCAAGTTTACGCTGTAGCTGTCTTTGATGTGGTGCTTCCTGGTGTATTGCTATCAGGTTTTCAATCTCTTCTTGGGTCAAGAAGGTGAATATTTTAATGTATTTAGCAGCGTCCTCATCAGAAGCGTTTAACCAATATTGATAAAATTTATAGGGGGATGTTTTGGTACGGTCTAACCATACATTACCACTTTCCGTCTTGCCAAACTTAGTGCCATCTGCCTTAGTAATCAGCGGGCAAGTAAGTGCATAGGCTTTGCCCGACAGCTTTCTGCGAATAAGTTCGGTACCTGTGGTGATGTTTCCCCACTGATCGCTACCGCCCATCTGAAGCAAGCAGTTGTGGTGTTGATACAAATGTAAAAAGTCGTATCCTTGTATAAGTTGATACGTAAATTCGGTAAAAGACATCCCTTCTTTGGCATCTGCGCCAAGCCGCTTTTTTACTGAATCTTTGGCCATCATATAATTTACACTAAGGTGCTTGCCTATATCACGAGCAAAATCAATGAGGCTAAAAGACTTCATCCAATCGTAATTGTTGACCATAACTGCACTATTTTCGGCTTTGCTGTCAAAGTCCAAAAACTTGGCCAGTTGTTTCTCTAAGCCAGCACAGTTTTGCGCTAAGGATTTGGCGTCAAGTAAATTTCGTTCTGCGGATTTTCCAGAAGGGTCTCCGATCATTCCTGTGGCACCACCAACTAAAGCAAAAGGCTTATGCCCATAACGCTGAAAGTGCATTAAAATCATAATTTGAACCAAACTTCCAATATGTAGTGAATCTGCAGTTGGATCAAAGCCAATATAACCAGCGGTCATGCCTTTGGCTAAGGTTTCTGCTGTTTCGGGCATAATATCGTGCACCATACCACGCCATGTTAGTTCTTCTACAAATGATGCCATAAGACAACTTTTAGCAAATATAACCCTCTAAAAGAAAGTTTCTAAAATTATTCCCTTAATTGAGTCGGTATTCGTTGCCTTATTGAGTCGGGCACCATGAGATCCTCTATTTGCTCTTCTACTTCTTTATATATTTTGGTATATATTTTTGGTTTTGCGGCGTAATAGACATTGTTTTTTGCAAAAATAATGCTGTCAATTCCATGATAGGCATACAGAGAATCCATCGGTACAAAGGGTACATTTTTATGACTTCTTGCCGCATTGGCAATAGATAAATCAACTAAAAAGTCAACCATCTGCTCTTGTTCCATAAATGGGCTGGGCTTGGGCACTCGATTCTGTGCACAACCAAAAATTAAAAGCCCAAAAAAGAAGAAAACCGTATTTCTCATCTTGCAAAGGTAAGTGCTTGAGCATTTTTGACAGTGCCAAAAACGCCTTCATCATATTGAAGCACGCCATTGACAAAGGTTTGGGATACCGTACCACGCAAATGGGTGCCTTCCAAAGGCGACCATCCGCATTTGTAGAGCAACTGGTCACGACTGACCGTTTGCCCTTTTTGCGTGTCCACCAGCACCAGGTCGGCAAAGTAGCCTGGACGAATAAAGCCACGCTTTTCTATCGAAAAGAGTATGGCTGGGTTGTGACACATCTTCTCAACCACTTTTTCTAAGCTAATCTTTCCTTGTTGCACACACTCCAACAGCACAGGAAGTGCGTGCTGCACCATAGGGCCGCCTGATGGCGCCTTGGTGTAGGGCTGGTTTTTTTCTTCCAACGTATGAGGCGCATGGTCGGTAGCTATGATGTCTATTCGGTCATCGTTCAACGCTTCCCATAAACCCGCTCTATCTGCTGCCGTTTTGACGGCAGGATTCCACTTAATATGGGTGCCTTTTGTTGGATAATCCTCATCCGAAAACCACAAATGATGAATGCATACTTCTGCTGTTATTTTCTTTTTTTCTAGAGGGAGTTCGTTAGAAAATAGTTCCGTTTCTATAGCGGTAGAAAGATGAAACACATGCAGCCGCGCACCCGTTTGCTGCGCTAAAGAAACCGCCTTAGAAGACGAAAGATAGCATGCCTCTTCGGAGCGAATATCCAGATGATGCATGATCGGAATATCGTCTCCATAAATGGCCTTAAACTTGCTTAGGTTAGTGCGAATAGTTTGCTCATCTTCACAATGAACAGAAATAGGCAATCGGAATGCGGAAAAAATCTCTTTTAGGGTATCGGGGTTATCCACCAACATATTCCCTGTGGATGACCCCAAAAACAGCTTTAGACCAGGTGTTCTTTTGGGGTCTATCGCCAATATATCATGTAAATTATCATTGGTGCCGCCAAACATAAACCCATAGTTTACCCAAGATGTTTTAGCACCTACGACTAACTTATCTTCGTAAGCTTGGGCGGTTGTGGTTTGTGGGCTTGTATTGGGCATCTCTAAAAATGAGGTAATTCCTCCAGCCAAACAAGCTTTAGATTCTGTTTCTATAGTTGCCTTGTGTGTTAGTCCTGGCTCACGAAAATGAACTTGATCATCGATGCATCCTGGCAGCAAGTGCTTGCCATGCGCCTCAATGACTTTTATGTCTGAAGTTGGTTGTATGCTAGGCGAAACTTCAGCGATATGCATTCCATCAATAAGGACATCCAGTTGGTCTATGGTGCCTTCATTAACTACCCGTGCGCCTTTAATTAGGGTTTTTGTCATTTTGTTTTTTTAATAAATAAGCTGCGCCACTTCATGGAAATGATGCCAAAAACTGCTTCTTTAATAATAGAGCTATTCATTTTTGACTGCCCTTTCGTTCTGTCCGTAAAAGTAATTGGAAATTCTACGATGCGAAAACCTTTTTTCCACGACCAAAATTTTAATGCTATCTGGAATGCATATCCTTTAAAACGAATTGCTTCTAAGTTTAGTGCCTTGAGCACGTCGGTGTGGTAGCCCACATACCCTGCGGTAGGGTCAGCAATGGGCAATCCAGTAATCAGGCGCACATATAAAGAGGCACCCACAGAAAGTAAAATGCGGTGAAGTGGCCAGTCGCGCACTTGTATGCCTTTTTTATATCGCGATCCTACAACCACATCAGCTTGCCGTTCTTGAAGCATGGCAAGCATAGGCACCAATGCGCTTGGAGGATGCGAAAAATCAGCATCCATTTCAAACAAGTAGGTGTAACCTAGCGCCAATGCCCAATTGAACCCTTCAACATAGGCAGGTCCCAAACCCAACTTTTGGGCGCGAACAACCAAGTGAACATTAGGATTTTCTTGAATCATGTCACGTACCATTTGGGCTGTTCCATCAGGTGAATTATCGTCAACAACCAGAATATCCAAATCTAGTTTTAACAAGCCAATAGCTTTAATTATCCGTTGGATATTTTCAGCTTCATTGTAGGTAGGAATGACAACTACTGTTGAACTCATGACAAAGGCTAAAATACACATTTAAACATGGAAGATGAGCGCAAAATTTTAGATACTTTTGTTGTGTGTACACGCTTCGATTAATCGATATTCATTATTGGGGTAGTTTTTTGACGCTGCTCCTGGTGTTGCTCACCATTTTGAGGTTGAGTGATTTTTCTCGATTTTATTCGATGGTCTTCTTCTGGATGCGTACAAATAATGCCCATGAATTCAGCAAACCTTTTGTGATGAACAGAGCGTTCTCGTTGATGGGTTTTTTGTTCCGTGCGCTGATTTTTGGCGTTGTCGTCCACGTATTTTATTCGAAACGTTTAACTCCAGATGCCTTTGGCATCGAAATAGGCTATTGGTCGCTTGGTTTTATTGGGTTTTGGTGCGTTAAAACTGGGCTTGAAGTATTGATAACATCAGTAGTGAAGCA
Organism: Flavobacteriaceae bacterium; assembly: GCA_030828025.1. GTDB lineage: Bacteria > Bacteroidota > Bacteroidia > Flavobacteriales > Flavobacteriaceae > UBA7446. Next base: position 12,888 of record JAURDG010000010.1, read on the forward strand.
GCACAAAAATTTGATGAAAATATTTTTCATTCGGGCTTTAAACAAAGAAAAGTGGGCTTTTTTGTTTAGCATCCTCATAATACTATTTGCTTTTATTCCACTACCAACATGGTTGCTATATTTACTATTTGGGCTCTATTTTGTAGGGCTATTGGCAATTCATATTAGTACACTCAAGTTTTATTTTAATGCGGGTAGGCTTAAAAAAATGGCAATTTTTTTATATATTTGCGCCTCAGAAATCGCCCCTGTATGGCTAGTTTTACAAACACTGAAACACTAACTAAGGTCGCTAAGGTAAAAACCATTTTGGTCTCACAACCTGCGCCTGCTCAAGAAAACTCCCCGTACAACCAAATAATAGACAAACGAAAAGTCACGATTGACTTTAGGCCCTTTATCCATATTGAGGGTGTCTCTTCTAGAGATGTACGTTTGCAAAAGATTGATATTACCAAGTTTTCTTCCATTGTATTCACAAGTAGAAATGCCGTTGATCACTTTTTTAGATTGGCAGAGGAAATGCGTTACACCATCCCCAGTACGTTGCGCTATTTTTGTCAATCCGAAGCGGTGGCGTTCTATCTTCAGAAATATGTCGTTTACCGCAAGCGCAAAATTTATGTAGGTGAGCGGACTTTTGATGATGTTATCAACTTGATGCGTAAATATGCTGATGAAAACTTTTTGCTGCCCTGTTCCGATGTTCTAAAGCCAAGTATCCCGAGTACTTTGGATGCTGCGGGCATTAAGTGGACAAAAGGCGTTTTCTATAAAACGGTTATCAGTGACTTGTCTGATCTAAGGGATGTATATTACGATATTTTGGTTTTTTTCAGTCCTTCTGGCATCGAATCACTGTTTCATAACTTCCCTGATTTCAAGCAAAATGACACGCGCATTGCTGTTTTTGGCACCACCACCAAAAATGCCGCACTAAGCAACAATTTGCGCATAGATATTTTGGCACCTACTCCAGAAAACCCATCCATGACCAAGGCGTTGGATGATTATATTGCCATGGCAAACAAGCGTTAAGCTAAGCCCGAATAAAGCCAATCAGCATATTAATCCATCCCAATATAAGTAGTGAGCCTCCAACGGGCGTAACTGGCCCTAAAATACTTGGCAAGCCTGTATCCCCATACATTGATGCCAACGACAATAGGTAAATTGAGCACGAAAACAAGAGGGTTCCTACACAAAAAAGCAATGCCGTTCTTTTAAAATAATTCTTTTTGGTTGGTACCAAGCCAAGAAAAAGTAAGGCAAGACCATGATAAAACTGATAACGTACGCCTACTTCAAAAGAAGCAAGAGCGCCTGTGCTTAAAAATTCCTTTAATAAATGTGCGCCAAACGCACCTAAAACGACGGCACTCCCACAAAAAAAAGCACCCCAAATACCAAATCTTCTGTTAGTCATATTTATTTTCTTCTAAAATAGTTTACTAAGTTTATACCCCAAAAATAACAACTTGAAAAAAACCAATGAACAACTAACACTAGATGGCATTGACAAAGCCATATTGCGCTTGTTGATGGACAATGCACGTACACCTGTACAAGAAATAGCAAGGCAGTTGAACTTATCTGGATCTGCAGTCCATCAACGAATAAAAAAACTAGAAGATGCTCAGCTAATAGTAGGTAGTTT
>JAURDG010000021.1 GCA_030828025.1 Flavobacteriaceae bacterium
CATAAGCAATAGGGAAAAAGTAAAACAAGGCAAAGAAAACCGGCATCTGCAGCAAGGCAGGAACACATCCTGCCAAAGGGCTAACACCAGCTTTTCCGTACAATTTCATGGTTTCTTGTTGCCTTTTTGTGGCTTCATTTTTATACTTTTCATTGATGGCTGTAATTTCTGGGCGAAGTACACGCATCTTGGCTTGAGACACATAGGATTTATACAATACAGGAGAAAGTACCAAGCGAACAATTATGGTGAGTAAAATAATGGCAATTCCATGCGGCGCAAAAGACGTAAGAAATCCAAATAAAGGATAAAAAACAGATTTATTAATCCACCCAATTATTCCCCAGCCAAAAGAGATACTCTCGTACAAATGTTCATCGTAGGTTTTGAGCACTTCGTAGTCCGTCGGCCCCATATACCAATCAAAATCAGCTTCAAATTTATCCCTTCCGTATGGCATATTCACTTCAGTAGAAAACGCTTTTAGATAGGTTGATTCTTCTACCTCCTCGTCTGTAATTGAACTCGATGAAAGTATAGCTTCTTTAAATGGTTGTGCGGGTATTAAAATGCTGCTAAAAAAGTGTTGCCGATACGACACCCAAGCCACGTCTTTTTCTTTTTCTTCGTCTTCGCCAGCGGCTGAAAGGGTACTATACTTATCGTTTTCGTGGCGATAGGCAAGTTGGGTGTATCTGTTTTCGTATTGGGCACTTTTTGCATGACGAAATCCATCCATGTTCCATGAAAAAGCAGCAGGAATGGAGGTGTCCAAATAATTTGAAATGCCCTGGGCAACCACTTCAAAACCGAAGCGATATCCCCCATCTGGTAAGGTATAAACAAACTCAATAAACCCATCCGTATTGAGTGGCGCACGAAGGCGTAGCTCTTGACCGTTCGGGACTGTAGAAAGCGTAGGAACGAACATCAAAAACTTGGTTTGCACAAGCTGCCCCGTGGTGGTGGTGAATGCGATGTTTAAGGCATTGTTTTGCTCATTGATTAAATATAGTGGCGCATCTTTATAATTAACCAAATCAGGCAATAATACCTGTTCCATAATACCCCCTTTATTGGAGATGTGTAGCTCTAGCAAGTTGTTTTTTAGGGTTATGATTTCTGCGGCAAGTGTTTCCGTGGGCATGTCCACCGCAGGCGGATTTTGCTGTGCTGGTGGGGTATCTTCGATGGTCTGCTCTTGAGTTGCTTGTTGAGCAACAGCGGTATTAGCTTCAGCTAACTGTTCTGTAGACTGATTGTACATCATCCAAGTGAAGATGCCAAAAATGACAATCATACCAATAATCTGTAAGGGGTCTATGCGCTTTTCTTCCATAATATTTATTGATTTGCGTATTGACTACATGCACGAACAAAATCCGTAAACAGCGGATGCGGGTTTAATACAGTGCTTTTGTATTCGGGGTGGTACTGCACGCCAATAAACCAAGGGTGCGTATCAATCTCTACAATTTCCACCAAGCCTGTTTTTGGGTTAATTCCCGTGGCACTAAGCCCATTTTTTGTCAAATCAGCCAAATAATCATTATTCAACTCATACCTGTGCCGGTGCCGCTCGCTGATTTCTTTTTGTTTGTAGATGCTATGCACACGACTACCTTCAGTCAATGTGCAATCCCAAGCACCAAGCCGCATGGTGCCGCCTTTGTCTTCAATATCTTTTTGCTCGTCCATCAGGCTAATGACTGGATCTACTGCATCCTCATCCATTTCGATAGAATTAGCCGCCGAAATACCCAAAACATGACGCGCATACTCGATGACAGCCATCTGCATACCCAAGCAAATACCAAAAAATGGAATCTTGTTTTCACGTACATATTGAATGGCGGCAATTTTACCTTCAATACCTCTAGACCCAAAGCCGGGTGCCACAAGCAACCCATGTAATCCTGCTAAAAATTGGTGGCAATTATCAGGTGTCAAATCTTCGGAATGTACAGACACTACATCAACAGCAACCTCGTTGCTGGCACCTGCATGAATAAAAGCTTCCAAAATAGATTTATACGAATCTTGAAGCTCAACATATTTACCAACCAAACCAATGCGAATGTGTTGTTTTGGATTTTTAATGCGTTTTAAAAACGCTTTCCAACGCGTTAAGTCAGGCTCTGAATGATCTGTTAAACCTAATTTTTTCAATACCACACGGTCTAACCCCTCTTTATGCATCAACAAAGGGACATCATAAATGGTATCCGCATCAATAGACTCAATCACCGCTTCGCGATCTACGTTACAGAATAAGGCCAGTTTTGTACGGATACTTTCTGAAAGTTCGTGCTCAGTTCTGCAGACCAATATGTCTGCATTAATACCGCTCTCCATCAACGTTTTGACAGAGTGTTGGGTTGGTTTGGTTTTTAGTTCTGCGGCAGCAGATAAATAGGGCACCAATGTCAAATGAATCACGATGCAATTTTCCCTTCCTAAGTCCCATCTTAGCTGCCGTACAGCCTCGATGTAAGGCAAAGACTCAATATCACCAACAGTACCGCCAATTTCTGTGATCACCACATCGTATTCATCCGTAGAGCCCAGCAGTTGCATGCGCTCCTTGATTTCGTTGGTAATATGCGGAATAACTTGAACTGTTTTACCTAAAAACTCCCCACGACGTTCTTTTTCAATAACGCTTTGATAAATACGTCCTGTGGTTACGTTGTTCGCTTGCGAAGTAGGCACATTTAGAAAACGCTCATAATGGCCCAAGTCTAAATCGGTTTCTGCGCCGTCATCCGTAACAAAACATTCCCCATGTTCGTAAGGGTTTAATGTTCCTGGGTCAACATTTATATATGGGTCAAATTTTTGAATGGTCGTTTTAAAACCTCTAGCCTGAAGCAAATTGGCTAACGAAGCAGAAACAATACCTTTACCAAGTGAGGAGGTTACTCCTCCTGTAACAAAGATATATTTGGTGTTAGGCATGAATCATTTTTAATTAAGTGCCAAAAGTACAAAGAATAAACTACCTGACATGGAGCGAATCTAGTTGTTTCCGTGGCGGATCAACCTCAATGGTTTCAAAGCCTTTATGCTGAATTGTATAGGTGGCGGTATTCTGGTAGCCGCCGTTGGGCAAGGCAACATAATGAAATCGATGCTGCAATTGCTGGCCTAAGCCCTGTTCTACTCCCAAAAAAAGCGTGCGTTTTGTCGCAATTCGCAGTGCAATGTCTATGGCCAAATCAAAGCCTTTAAGTGCTGTTCTATTGGGTATTTTTCCGAATCGCTTTTGGTAATTGGCATCAAAACTCATTCGTATGGAATCTCGATTTTCCCAAAAATGATCGGCATAAGTAAAGCGTAAATTGCCTAAGTGCGCTTGAGAGACATTGGGGTCGTCGTACGTAGCCGCCCGATAATGTGTCAACAATTGTACGGGGCGATCTTCGGACTGTTGCGCATTCAGCATGGAAGTCATGCTGGTAATCAAATTCAAATCTTCTGTTTCTAAAAAGACAAAATTTGGGCGAGTGGCTGTTAATAACGAGTCCACATCATCGGGTTTGACGAACCCAAAACGTTCATCGGGGCGGACAATCTCGGCAAGTGGAAACTGCTTTTTGAGCTTCATTTCTATTCGCTCATTTTTGGCATCAGCCACAATCAACACACAGGGATTTTCGGCGGTAGCATCTAGGGAATCTATATATACCTGAATACGTTCCTCGATGGTTTTTCTGCTAGGTATGGTATTAAATAAGGTTTTTTGTGGCTCAATTTCTCTTGTTGTCAAGGGAGAAATAACAGGCACATTAAATATAGACATGCCGCGCGCCACCCGGCCAACATTTGTGGGCGTAAACGGACCGATGACCGCGTCAAATTGTGAAAAATCATATGAATTTAGTAAATCCTCGATGGCAAAAAGTTGATTTTCGGTATCCATCACCGTAAGCTCGACGCTTAAGCCTGCCTTGTTTAAGCTGTCTAGCGCATGCAACATACCAGCGTAAAAATCCAAAGCGACTGTCGTCAAATTTCGCTCACTCAAGGTTTTTTCGGTTTGAACAATAGAATCCAACTCAATTTTTGACAACCGAAATGGCGCCATTAGTGCCAGACGTACAACAGGTGTAACAAAGGTGCTGTCCCAAAGACTGGGCTTGGAAGGTTCGATAATGCCAATAGCGGTTAAACTATCCATTTTGTTCTTCGGAATTCGAAGTTGCATGCCCACTTTTAATCCTGTACTGTCGAGCTGTGGGTTTAATGCTTCCAAGGCTGCTTGTGTAAGTCCTAGCTTGAGCTCCAACCTATAAAAACCCTCTTTGGGAAGCACGGTATAATAATCATATTCTTCTGCCAACTCCGCAGCCGTTCGCAAGGGCACTTGAAGTATAGCACCTACAGAAAGCGTATCGCCAAGTTGCGGATTTAGTGTGCGCAACGAATCAACACTTATCCCATAGGTATAGGCGATGCGCCATAATGTTTCTTTGGGTTGTACGACATGGCTTGCGCCAGGCTTTGCTTGACTAATAACAATCTTTTGTTTAAAACGCGGTATGCGTAGCTTGTCACGTTTGCCTATTCCATCTTTGGCTTGAGGGTTGTATTGATAAATATTGGCTACAGAAATATCATAGCGTGAAGCAATATCGGCTACCGTTTCTTTTTTTCTGACTTTATGCACAATAAAATAGGACACTTCTGGCTCTTGAGCATGAGCCATAATGCCAGCTAGGAGTAGCGCAACAACAATAAAAAATCTACTCCCACTCAATTGTCGCAGGGGGTTTTGAACTAATATCATATACAACTCGGTTAATTCCAGGAACACGATTGATGATTTGGTTTGAAATCTCTTGTAAAAACTCATACGGCAAATGTACCCAATCTGCCGTCATGCCGTCTGTAGAGGTAACCGCACGAAGAGCAACGCATTTTTCATAGGTACGCTCATCGCCCATAACACCAACTGAATTAACAGGAAGTAGCATGACGCCAGCCTGCCAAATATCATCATAGAGTCCATGGTCGCGAAGCCCTTGTATAAACAAGGCATCGACTTCTTGCAACATACTTACTTTTTCTGGTGTGATATCGCCCAAGATACGAATCGCCAAACCGGGTCCAGGAAACGGGTGTCGTCCAAGAATTTCTTGCGGCATATTTAAACTCGCGCCTACACGCCGAACCTCATCTTTAAACAGCATATTCAGCGGCTCAACCACCTTTAGTTTCATAAAATCAGGTAAGCCACCAACGTTGTGGTGCGACTTAATCGTTGCCGAAGGCCCATTGACCGAAACAGACTCAATGACATCTGGGTAAATAGTTCCTTGTGCTAGCCATTGAGCACCTTCCACTTTGTGCGCCTCATCATCAAACACATCTATAAATACCTTGCCAATAATTTTGCGCTTTGTTTCTGGGTCTGATTCACCAGCCAACGCATCCAAAAATCGTTTTGATGCATCTACCCCTTTTACATTAAGTCCCATGCCCCTGTATTGTTCCAGGACATCGTCAAATTCATTTTTACGCAACAATCCGTTGTTAACAAAAATGCAATGCAAATTGGTGCCGATAGCCTTGTGTAACAATATCGCCGCCACCGAAGAATCAACACCTCCGCTCAATCCCAAAATCACCTTGTCGTTGCCTAGCTCATTTTGTAAACGAGCCACAGTGGTTTCCACAAAGGCAGCCGATGTCCAATCGGGCGTGATACCTGCAATATCCACCAAAAAGTTTTGCAACAACTGCAAGCCATCTGTTGAATGATAGACTTCTGGGTGAAACTGTATGCCGAAGGTCATGTCGTTGTCCATCACATAAGCGGCATTGACTACATCTTCTGTCGAAGCCAAGCAAGTAGCACCCTTGGGCAAATGCTTGATGGTGTCGCCATGACTCATCCATACCTGCGACTTTGTTGGAATTTTATGCGTAAACGGATGCGCATGAACTGTTTGTAATCGCGCACGTCCATACTCACGAGTATTGGAAGCCGCTACTTCGCCTCCGTTAAAATGGGCCAAATATTGTGCTCCATAGCAAACGCCTAGCAGAGGAATTTTAGTACGTATGGCATCTAAATCAGGATGTGGTGCATCGTCAGCGCGTACAGAATATGGCGATCCCGATAAGATGACTGCCTTAAATGTTTCAACGTCTGCTGGAATTGTATGAAAGGGATGAATTTCACAGAAAATGGAGAGCTCCCGAACACGGCGGGCAATCAGTTGTGTGTATTGCGAGCCAAAATCGAGAATGAGAACTTTGTTTTGCATATACAAAAATACAACTAAAGTTTGTTGGTGAATATTGTCCGCCCATTAGTTTTTAACACTAAATAAACTTCTTTAGAGTTGCACTACACTTAATCCGTCAGGAAGCGTAGCCATGCAGCTTTTAAGTTTTTGTGTAAACACCGTCACATCGTCATGCGCACAACAGGCTGAAAAATGAATCATCCGTTCCTGAAAGGTATCATTTGGAAAAAGTGCATGACGTAAATCAGTCATACGAACCACCTCATCTTTCAGTTTGAGGCGTTGCGCCTTAAGCAAACGCTTTTCCAGATTGTCCAAGCCCTTGAGTTGCTTTTTCTCTTGAGCAGCTACCGCACCCAAAAAAGATTTGTCTGTCTTGGCAGCTAGTGTCCTAAGGGTTTCAAACTGTTGTTGCAACAACGTCCGTTGAGCGCTAAAGTCAATGTCTATATTGCTAACCTGACGCACGCGTTTGTTAATAAACGATGCGCTTGGCAACAGCAAATCGGAGATTGACAAAGACAGTTTGTTGCATTTTTTTATTTGCTTTTCGGAAAGCAGTAACAGGCTTTTCCGCAATTTCAGCAAGGGAAAAGGTAGCTTATGTGCATCAAAAGTGGACTTGAGTTGCATCCAATATGCTAGCTCGCCACCACCACCCACATAAGCTATGTTGGGCAAGACCTTTTCTTGATATAGGGGTCGCAGTAGGGCATTGGGCGAAAATCGTTCGGGATGTTGATCAACTTCCTGGAACAACTGGTTACCATCCCAAGAAAAGGCATGGTCAGCCGTTGTAAAACCTGCCTCTTGATGTATCATCCGTGTTCGAACGCCATCCCGTAAATAAAACAAATTAAGTTCACGAACGCCCACTTGAGGCTTGTAGCCGTCAATTATTAGGTCTAGCAACTGGTCCGTTTCCTTGACTTGCTGAACCACCGTTTTATTGGTTAATTCTTCTTTAATGTGTGGCGCAAATTGAGCTTTCAGCGAAGTGTCATCTCCGTCGATTATGAGCAAACCATAGTGCCCAAATAGTCGATCCACCAATGCGCGAGTAGCTTGAGCTAGGGTTTTCTCTTTTAAATAAGTAGTCGAAAAAAGGTCTAATAATTCTTTTGCGCTTTCGTTGCTGCCCCAAATTAGCTTGAGGTGTTCGTAAACTTCCTCTAGGTTATTCGTCGGAATTCTTCCGACTGCACCAGTACTTGGTGCATTCCAGCGTATCTTTTGCTCACCCAAGAAGAAGTGGTTTATTTCCTCTATGTCATGATCTTCTGAAGCCATCCAAAAAACAGGAACATAGTTGTGCTGCTTGTCTTCTTTTTGAAGTTGTTCGGTCATTGTAATGACCTCCATTATTTTGAACCAAAAAAATAGCGGTCCTGTAAAAAGGTTTAGCTGATGTCCCGTTGTTATGGTGAGCGTGTTTGGCTTGGCAAGTAGGTTGATTTGTGCGCTTCTTTCTGGGTTTGGTGTCAAATGTTCATATTGTCTATGTAAGGCTTGTGTCAACACCTGACGACTTTCTGCGGTATAGGCTTGTGCACGTTGTGGAGCATATTCTTTAGCCGCTTTGGTTGCGTGTAAACCCTGGTGAAATGCAGCCAACTGCTTTTCATCAGCTAAAAAGCGTCGCATGAGTGGCGTACACACAGCAGCATGATATCCCAACGATTCGATTAGCTTCATAAAACAAAAATACGCAATGTAACAGTAGGACTAGTTAGCAGGCACGGCATGGAGATCAAAGTCTTGTGCTGCAGTAATGGTCAGTTCTGTAAAATCCCCCACTTTCAGGTAATGTTTGGTCGCATCTACCCAAACTTCGTTATCCACATCAGGCGAATCAAATTCAGTGCGTCCTACAAAGTAATTCCCTTCTTTACGATCAATAACACACCGCAATGTTTTTCCAATTAGCTCTTGATTTTTTTCCCATGAAATTTGTGCTTGAATTGCCATGAGTTCGTTAACACGTGCTTGCTTAACATCTGGAGGAACGTCATCTTTTAGGTTATACGCATGTGTATTTTCTTCATGGCTGTATTGAAAACACCCCAAACGCTCAAAGCGCATTTCTTGCACCCAAGATTTAAGCAATTCGAAATCTTCTTCCGTTTCTCCAGGATAACCCAAAATCAAGGAAGTTCTGATCGCCATATCAGGAACAGCAGCACGGAAACGCTTGAGTAGTGCGGTCGTCTTTTCCTGTGTTGTTCCTCGCCGCATTGACTTTAGAATATGGTCAGCAATATGTTGCAATGGGATATCAATATAGGAACATACTTTGGGTTCTTGAGCAATAACATCAAGCACATCTTCAGGAAAGCCCGAAGGAAAAGCATAATGCAGTCGTATCCACTCAACTCCTTCGACTTGGGCCAACGCACGAAGTAAATCAGCCAACCTTCGTTCTTTGTAGATATCCAACCCATAATAGGTAGAATCTTGCGCAATAAGGATGAGTTCCTTAACCCCGTTTTTTGCCAATCCAGCAGCTTCATCCAACAAATCCTCAATGGGTTTTGAACGATGCGCTCCACGCATCAGCGGAATAGCACAAAACGAACAGGGACGATCGCAGCCTTCTGAAATTTTGAGGTAGGCATAATTTTTTGGTGTTGTGGTAAGGCGTTCGCCCAAGAGTTCGTGGCGGTAGTCTGCACCCAAAGCTTTGAGCAATAAGGGTAAATCGGTGGTGCCAAAATACGCATCAACGTTGGGTATTTCAGCTTCTAAATCAGGCTTGTAACGCTCACTTAAACAGCCTGTTACAAATAGCTTGTCAATGCGCCCTTGTTCTTTCTGTTCAGCAAAAGACAAAATAGTATTGATCGATTCTTCTTTAGCATTATCAATAAATCCACAGGTGTTAATCACGACGATATTTCCCTCTTGTTCGTGGGCAACATCCTTGTTGCTTGCCTTTAGCTGCCCCATCAGCACCTCCGAATCGTAGATGTTTTTAGAACACCCAAGGGTAACCACGTTTATTTTATTCTTTTTTGTTGACTTTGTACGCATAGCTACTGATATCCTTTGGGAAGTTTTCGGTGTTTGGTGGCTGCCTCGAATGCAGCTCCTATTGATAAAAGCCGACTTTCGCTAAAGCTTGGTGCAATAAACGTTAGGCTACTCGGCTCACCATCTCTTGAATACCCCATTGGCACAGTAAGACATGGATAAAAAGCAATTGCTGCACGACCTGCATAATAGTTATCTTTTGATAATACAGCATCTAGGTGGTGTTCATTCATGGGTTTTGCAAAAAATTCGGTTGCTGCCCTATTAAGGTCAATAATGGTTTTTGACAAACCTTTTTCACTAATGGTATCCGCTATAACGCCGTCTAATCGAGCTTGGTCATACGGCATATACAGCAAGCTATCTTTGGCATTAAAATCAATAACACCTTGCACGTCTAACTCCTGATAACCAGGTGCCGATGTTTGTTTAAAATACAAAGGTAAATCTCGCTTCATGTCCCCATTTAGGATCGAAATAAATCCATCAAGAGGAACACGGGCTGGCGTGTATTCAATCACTTCTGCTCCTGCAGCTTTGAGGTCGTGCACCGCATTTCGATATAAGGAATCTGCCTCCAACAAGTTTGACATAGCACCCAATCGTATGCCTTTAAGCGAAGCTTGCTGTACGTCGGTCAGCTGTGTCATTTCTCTTGGTGCTCTTGTGGTTACTATATCCGTTGCATCTGCTGCTGCAAGTGCGTCCAAGACAATCGCATTGTCTGTAACATTTTTAGTCATGGGACCTGCAGTGTCCAAAGTACTCGAAAGAGGCACAACACCCGTTCTACTCACAAGACCAATCGTAGGCTTTAGCCCCACTACCGAATTTTTGCTAGATGGCGAAAGAATAGAACCAGAGGTTTCTGAACCAATAGCTGCTACGGCATAATTCGCCGCTACAGCCACACCACTTCCAGAACTAGATCCGCCTGTTTCGAAAATGCGTCGCCCGTATGGATTTAACGTTTGTCCGCCAACAGCACTATAACCAACCGGACAACCATCGCAAAAGAAATACGCCCATTCGCTCAAGTTTACTTTGCCCAAAATAAGCGCTCCTTTTTCTTTCAATTTGGATACAATAAACGCATCCTTAGTTGGGATATGGTTTTCCAATAGTGCAGCACCTGCGGTGGTGGGCATATTGGCCGTATTAATGTTGTCTTTGAGCAATATGGGCATGCCGAAAATGGGGTGTGTTTTTGCGTGTTTGTTTTTGTCTTTTAATCGAGCCTCATTAATCACTTCTGGGTTTAAAGCAAGTACGGCATGTAAGGTTGTTTCCCTATTCGACTCTAATGTTCTGATGCGGTACAGATAAAAAATCGTGAGTGTTTCATAACTGAGCTTTCCAGACGAGATGTGTGCCTGAATGGTTGGAATATCTTGCTCTAAAATAAGGGGCTTTAAAGCTTCGTATTTGGCTGCGCCAAATTTGTTGAGTTCCTTTTCGAAAGGTGCCCAAAGCGTATTTTTATCTAAAAATTTAGATTGGATTCGCTTGTAGCGCATGCGTGGATTTTCGTGTTCCTGATTTTGTGCTAACTCTTCCTGTTCATCGTATTGTTGCCAATAAACTATTGGCGTTTGCGAACAGGAAACAACGATAAAACAAGCGGCTAGATAGATGATGTAGCGCATTATGAATCGTTTTTAAAAAGTGAATCCAAGAACGCATGAACATCAAAAGGTATCAGGTCGTTAACGCCTTCACCAATCCCAATATATTGGATAGGCACTTCTAGCTCATCCGAGATACCGATGACCACACCACCTTTGGCAGTTCCGTCCAATTTGGTTAGCACCAAGCCCGTCACACTTGTTGCTTGAGAAAATTCTTTTGCCTGCGCAAAAGCATTTTGCCCTGTTCCGCCATCCAACACAAGTAAAACTTCGTGAGGTGCTTCAGGAATGACTTTCTGCACAACCCGCTTTATTTTGGATAGCTCTTGCATCAGGTTAACGTTGTTGTGCAAACGGCCTGCCGTGTCGATTAGCAATACATCAACACCTTCCTTTTGAGCATGCATCATGGCGGTGTACGCCACAGATGCTGGGTCGCTGCCCTCATCTAAGGCAACCAGCGGTACAGAAACCCGTTCTGACCACAAACGCAATTGCTCTATTGCGCCGGCACGAAATGTGTCAGCGGCAGCCAACAGTACACGTTTGCCCTGATTGGTGTATTGTTTGGCAAGTTTTCCAATGGTAGTGGTTTTGCCAGCACCATTTACGCCCACCACCAGAATCACATGAAGCCCATCAACAGAGGTTACTTTTGCGGCATCACTTGCCTTGAGAAGCACCGACATTTCTTTGTACAAAAGCTTGTCTAGCTCTTCTACTTTAAGGTATTTATCCTTAGAAACACGCTTGGTTAAGCGATCCATGATTTTTTCGGTTGTCGCTGCACCCACATCGGAGGTTAGCAGCACTTCTTCGAGTTCTTCTAGCAGATCATCATCTATGGAACTGCGCCCCAATAGTGTCTTTTTGAGTCGTTGAGTCCATGCCAATTTAGTTTTGGCAATGCCTGATTGTAGCGGTTCGGATGATTTTGTAAAAAAGCCCATTAGATAAAGGTACGTGATACCAACAAAAAAAGCCACATAATGTGGCCTTTAAATTCATTTATTGGGTTGGATTATTTTTTGCTTAACCAGTCATTAACCAAATCTGGGTCCATAATGCTCTCAACAAAAGTGTATGCACCCGTCTTGTCGCTACGCACCATCTTAATGGCCTTGGTAAGACGTTTTGATTTTGTTTGTAAGGTTGCTACCGTTTTCTTTGCCATGATTACTTAATTTCTTTGTGTACGGTCATACGCTTTAGAATCGGATTGAATTTCTTAATCTCGATTCTGTCTGGCGTATTTTTTTTGTTTTTGGTTGTGATGTATCGAGAGGTTCCTGGAAGTCCAGACTCCTTATGCTCGGTACATTCTAAAATAACTTGAACGCGATTTCCTTTTTTAGCCATGACGTACTTTATTTGATTAGACCTTGTGCGCGTGCTTCTTTCATAACCGCAGCAAG
>JAURDG010000242.1 GCA_030828025.1 Flavobacteriaceae bacterium
AACGTGCTTGTTTTATCGACACGTTATCTACTGGCCATTTTCTACAAACAATGTAGTGTGGCGTCAGTCATCCTGGTACCAAACCGAAGAGCCCCTACCTTTAAGCAATCCCAAAACCGCGTATTGGTCTTTTCCTTGTGTTTTGCCCTTTCGGGCCTGTGCCTGCTACCAGTAGCACAGCGCACCGCATCCGCAAGCTGTACCGCAGGTTGCGCCGCAAGCTCCTCAGCCTGGTAGTGGTGCTAGAGAGCGCCTGTTAGTGTCAGGCAGACACAGAAGAAGCATCTATTACAAGGGGTTATGCTTGGCTCACTGCTTGGAGATGCCAGTTAGCACCAGACGTAGAATAATTCCCACTCAATAAAAGCATTGGTATGACACGTTGCTTTATTCGATATTTATTTTCACTCCCTACCAAATTTCTAACTGATCAACTCATTGGCAAGTAGGAAGGGAACTGTTGAAACTCAACAGTATCAATGCGTTAGTGAAAATGCGACTCAAAGGTTTCTTACGCTTTAGCCAACTGCTCTTTTCGCTTCTTGACAGCGTTAAGAACGAGTGTGAAAAATACACCAATGATTCCGCCCAAAACTACAGACACAGCAAGGATTTTCGGAGCCCTTTGGGATACTACCTTGGGCATTGTCGGACGTTGAATAACAAATGCGCTGGCACCTTTGTTTGTTGATGCAATGTATCTATCAATCGAAAGAACGTTTTGAACGATGATGTCATTTGTAACCAAGTCATCAAAGCGTGAACCAATCATTTTTAGTTCTTCATCCGCACGAACAAGATACCCCTTCGTCAACAGTTCGTTTATGTGATCACAATATCTAAAAAAATCATCCAATATAGGAAGTTGATTTGACTTGATGAGTACGGAGGACCCACTAAATGTTGCCAAACGTCCAGCCCCGCTTGCTGTTAAAAGAACCCCATCGACAGATTCAGTCCCACCAAAGTCATCAAATGCGAGCGAAACATTGCCATCATTCCTCTTCCAGTCCTCAAATACAGTTTTTGAATAAAACTTTTTCTGAAAATCATTTGAAGCCTTATTACCGTCTAAAAATGGCGGAATCGTATCCGCCGAATAAACCAACTTCGACTCATAAATAGTATCTTGAAGGAAAAGAAAAAGGCCGCCAAATAAGACAGCCATAGCGACAAACGCACTAATGAGCCACTTGCCATCCCATAACGTTTGGAACAGCTCAAATAGATCGATTTCATCATCGTATGTTTGGCGCACTTCAGACATTACTACTCCTTGATAATCATTTTTCCTACGGCGTAGACTTACTCTGTACGCTCCACCAAAACCAAAGCGATGCAGAGTTTAGCACCCCACTTCCTGTTATGAATGTAAGCCGTGAAGCCACCATTGTAAACTTCTAGAAAACGCTTTTCACTGGTTCAGACATACCATTTCCTCAGACATAGCATCTGCAGCAACCCTCGTTATTTCTACTGCATAGCGGATCTTTATTTTTTTCACTACAAAACAGCATGTTACGTTTGCGAACATGGTGTTGGGTAATACTTTGCACATCGTGGCTAGATTGACGTCTAGATCTGCCTAGCTAAGCCTACTAAAAATCAAAACACCAACTACTTCTAAACCTAAACCAAAGGCAACTAACGCAAGTTGATCAGTTCGGCTGGGGTCGGGGCTCGCTGCTCAAGAAATTTGTTACGCGCTCAATAATCGATTGTCGGTCAAATTCAGCCGATAAACTCGGAGCTTCCATTGGATAAAAGTGCCCAAAACCGGGCACCCAGCCTTGCCGTATTGGTGCGCCGCGCGACTTGAACGAAGGAGCAATTCCTGCGCTGCCCTGCCTAATACCGGGCAGGTCCCATTGGCCAGCAAACAACAAAAGCGGTGGCGCATCCTCTAACAACGTCAAATTGAGATTGTAGCCCCAGCTTGTACCGGACAAAGCAACCACCGCGCTGACATCCGCGTGCTTACCATAGGCAAGGTTGATAGCTGTCATAGCACCTGCTGAAAATCCGCCAAGTGCTATG
>JAURDG010000078.1 GCA_030828025.1 Flavobacteriaceae bacterium
CAGAATTATAGAAAAATTGCCGACGATGACACCTGGCAAGCAACGAGGAAGACCCGTGCGAGTTCCCTTTAGTATTCCAATTACTTTCCGACTACAATAATACAATCCCGGCTACGCCGGGTTTTTTTTTGGCAAAATTTTTGTAGGTTTGATTACCTAAATCCCGTAAACCTACTGTTATGAAGTCAAAAAAGAACCCCAAAAAAGATTTAACCAAAAACAGCAGTCTGTATTTTGCCATTGGCCTTTGCTTTTCACTTTTTGTGTCGTGGCAACTCATCGAACTGAAAAGTTATGAGAAATCCGCCATCAATTTAGATCAATTAGATGTTGTTCAAGACGACAATGAATTGGTGCCCATTACAGAGCAAATCAAAACGCCACCGCCACCACCGCCACCTGCCGCTCCTCAAGTAATCGAAATCGTTAAGAACGAAATTGAAGTCGAAGAAACCATCATTGAATCCACCGAAACCTCGCAAGAAGAAATTATTGAAGAAGTAGAGGTGATGGAAGAAGAAGTGGAGGTTGACGTTCCCTTTGCCATCATTGAGGATGTACCCTTGTTTCCTGGTTGTGAGCGTGTTCCCAAGGCTGAACGCCGCAATTGTTTTCAAGAGAAAATGAACGAGCATGTTTTAAAAAATTTCCGCTATCCAGATATTGCACAGGAAATGGGCATTCAAGGACGGGTAATTGTCGTTTTTGTCATTGATAGTGACGGCACTATTACGGGAATTCGTACACGAGGACCAGATAAAAACCTCGAGGAAGAAGCTGCCCGTATCATGAGCAAACTGCCCAAAATGATACCCGGAAAGCAAAGAGGCCGACCAGTGCGCGTGCCTTTTAGTTATCCTATCACATTTCAATTGCAATAATAAGGTGTAGCGTATTTGGTACGTATTCCCTTTGCGTAAGCTGCTTTTGTACAGTATCTTTACGGCTGTTTTGAGTTTGTGCTGAATGTTAACGAAATCCCTAAAATTGCCGGTGTTTTCAGTTTTTATCGCAGATACACTTTTGTTGACCAAATCACGGCTGACGATAAGTGTCGTGTTTTCTTCGTTGGCAGGTTATTTGTTGGCGGTTCCCAGCCCTAATATGCTGCATATCCTTATGCTTGCTATTGGTGGCTATGGCTTAGCTGGTGCTTCCAATGCCTACAATCAAATAATAGAACGTGATATTGATGCGCTGATGGTTCGCACACGCAATCGCCCTATTCCCGCTGGACGCATGACGGTCTCCTTGGCATTTGGAATAGCGACAACCTTGCTTGTTGCTGGTCTTGTGTTGCTCTATGCACTAAACCCCAAGACAGCCATGTTTGGTGCCATTTCGGTCTTTTTATATACGTGCGCTTACACACCACTCAAAACTCGAACTCCTTTGTCTGTATTTGTGGGTGCTATTCCCGGAGCCATTCCTTTTATGCTCGGATGGGTGTCGGCGACAGGAGCTTTTGGCATTGAGCCGGGTGTGTTGTTTATGATTCAGTTTTTTTGGCAGTTCCCTCATTTTTGGGCGATTGGTTGGCTGATGCACGAAGATTATTCCCGTGCTGGGATTAATATGTTGCCTACTGGAAAACCTGATCGAGCAACCGCACTACAAATTATTTTATACACCCTTTGGACGATTGCTATTTCGATTTTTCCTGTTTTTGGTTTAAGCGGTTCCTTACAGCTTTCTATGGTAGCAGCAGTAGCCGTCGGGATTGTCGGTCTGATTATGTTGGCTTATGGATTTGGTGTCTATCAATCCCAAACAACTCAAGCAGCACGAAAGTTAATGATTGTTAGTATTGTTTATATCACATCCATTCAGTGGATTTATGTTTTAGATAATTTTTTTTAGATGAGCTTTCACCCTTCTTTAGTAACGCCCCAAGCCAAGGCAAAGAAAATGATGCTTTGGTTCTCGATGATAAGTATGACCATGATGTTTGCAGGTCTAACCAGTGCCTATGTGGTGAGCAAAGCTCGCCCCGACTGGCTGGAGAATTTTAACTTGCCATCGGCTTTTTATACCAGCACCTTTATTATTTTGGCGAGTAGTCTAACATTTTGGTTGGCGTTTAAAGCAGTAAAAGTTAATAATACCAAAACAGCCACTGCTTATAGCTTGGCGACCTTGGTTTTAGCGGTACTCTTTGCTTTTTTTCAATGGATTGGTTTTCGTGCTATTGTTGATCAAGGTTTTTATTTTACGGGAGCCGAAAGTACGGTCACGACCTCATTTATATATGTATTGGTTATGGCGCACTTTGCGCACCTTGTAGGAGGTATTGTCGTTTTGTTGTTTGTCTTGTCGGGACTTGCAAAGCAGAAATATTTTGACAAGCCATTAGGTTTTGTGCTCGCACATACTTTTTGGCATTTTTTAGGTTTTTTATGGCTTTATTTATTTGTATTTCTTTACTTTCTTAGGTAAAGTTTAATCCTTAATTTTGTAATCAATTTAACCACGAATCACTCATGGAAGCAACAACAGCAGATCTAATAGAAAATGAAAACGTATGGGGCGGTGGCAATAAACCGCTAAAGGCTTCTTACGGTAAAATGATGATGTGGTTTTTCATCGTTTCCGATGCCTTAACCTTTTCGGGCTTCTTAGTTGCCTATGGTTTTTCCCGCTTCAAAAATATTGACTCATGGCCCATTGCCGATCAAGTGTTCTATCACTTTCCGTTTTTGCACGGCATAGATGCGCCCATGTACTACGTCGCCTTGATGACGTTCGTTCTTATCTTTTCATCGGTGACCATGGTATTGGCTGTTGATGCTGGGCACAAAATGAACAAAAACAAAGTGGCGATTTACATGTTACTGACCATTATAGGCGGTGCGGTTTTTGTGGGATCACAAGCGTGGGAATGGAAAAATTTCATCAAAGGAGAATACGGTGCTTTGGAAACTCGAGGAGGCCAAATCATTCAATTTGTCTCTGCCGATTCGGGTAAGCGCGTTGCTTTAGAATCGTTTGCTGCACAAATTCCTGGCGATCGTGTTCAACAGACTTCCGATACTGGTATTTGGTTTGCTTCCGAATCTTCACTTCCTAGCTTTACGGTAGCAGAAGTGCAGCAGGGCTTTTTGGCGAATCCTGATTTGCGCATCAAAACAGAGATGATTGATGCAGAAACAGGCGAAAAAATTATTTTGGATCGTGCTGACTCTGAAGCCAAAATTACTGAGGCAATGCATGTTGTTGAAGGCGCAAACCTTATTCGAAACGAATACGGAAACCGCCTTTTTGCTGACTTCTTTTTCTTTATTACAGGATTTCACGGCTTTCACGTTTTCTCGGGTGTGGTCTTTAATGGGATTATTTTCTTTAATGTACTGTTGGGCACTTATGAGCGCCGTGGACATTATGAAATGATCGAAAAGGTTGGCTTGTATTGGCACTTCGTTGACCTTGTTTGGGTATTCGTTTTCACCTTCTTTTATCTGGTATAATTATGGCACATAAATTATCTATTTTCCGCGGACTGTTAACCTTTAAGTCCAATCAACAAAAAATTTGGGGTGTACTTATATTCCTCTCCATAGTCACCGTTATTGAAGTTGCACTTGGTATTGTGAAGCCCGCAGCTTTGCTGACACCCATTTTTGGGATGAAAGGTTTAAATTGGATATTTATTATCCTTACTTTGGTAAAGGCATATTATATCGCTTGGGACTTTATGCACTTAAGGGATGAGAAAAAAAGCCTCACGTCATCTATCGTACTTCCTTTGCTCATTCTGATTCCTTACTTGGTGTTTATTCTACTCGTTGAGGCAGATTACATCTACAACGTTATGTCGGATGGATTTGTGAGTTGGGACTTTTAAATTATCTATGAAGAAATACATTGTTCTAGCTGTACTCTTTGTCTTCCCGCTAGTGGTGTATTTATTTTTTGCTTCAGGAGTTAACCATTTTGCAAAACTTCCTGTTTTAACACAACATGTGGAAGAAATAGGACAATATGCCGATGTACAATTTGCCGACCGTATTTCTGTACTTGGTTTTTTTGGTAATGAATTACAGGATAAAAAAGGGTTGGCACTCAACCTCAATCAAAAAATTTACAAACGCTTTTATCAATTTTCGGACTTTCAATTTGTGATTGCTTTACCCAAAGGCACCGAAGACCAAGCCGAAAAACTAAAGGAAGAGCTTGCTGGATCTACAGGAACCGACATGAGCCGTTGGGTGTTTGTGTTTTTGTTGCCCGATCAACTTAAAGCTGTTTTTAATAGCCTGTATTTGCCCATTTCTTTAGACCAAAACGATGCAAGCCCTTATGTGTTTATCATCGATCGTGAGGCTAATCTGCGGGGGCGCGACGACGACGATTTTATCGGTTACGACGCTCGTTCGGTTGCCGATATTAACAACAATATGGTGGATGACGTTAAGGTAATCCTAGCAGAATATCGCCTCGCACTAAAAAAATACAACCAAAAAGCAGACCGCTAAGCCATGCGCAAGTATTCCTATATCGCTGTTGCCTTTATCGTTTTGGTGTTTGGTATCATTTTCGTCCCGCGTATTATTGATCGAATTTCGAAAGCTAATCTTGTGGACAACAAACGGCTTAGTACACCACAATCGCTGGCGTATATCAAGCTCAATGGCGAAGCCAAAAAAGTGCCCGACTTTGTCTTTACCAATCAGGACAACCGCCTTATTTCCAACGAAGACTATTTGGGAAAAGTGTATGTCATTGAATTTTTTTTCTCTACCTGTCCTACTATATGTCCTATCATGAACGCCAACATGAAGCGTTTGGATGACGCTTTTGGCCAACGCCATGATTTTGGTATTGCATCATTCACTATTGACCCCGAAAAGGACACTCCAGAACAATTAAAGCAATATGCCGAAAGATTGGGTGTTTTAAGTCAAAACTGGCACTTTCTCACCGGTAATGCTGACGATATTTTCACCTTAGCCAATAAGGGCTTTAATATCTTTGCAAGCATCAATCCTGAAGTGGCAGGCGGCTTTGAGCATCAAGGATATTTTGCCTTAGTTGATCAAAAGGGTTATCTTCGTTCTAGGACAGATACGTTTGGCAATCCCATTGTGTATTATTTAGGTATTCCTGAATCGGAACTAGATACACAAGGAACAGATATGCTGATTGAGGATGTTCGAAAATTGCTAGAAAATGAAAAATAACCCGACACACAAATACAGCACCTTATTTAATGTGCTAATCGTTGTAACATCGATTGTTATATACCTCGTTGTTGCCTTATTGTTTAACATACGTATCCCCAACGAAGCACCGCTATCCATGTTGCCGCCCATTTATGCAACCATCAATGGTCTGACGGCTGTGCTGCTTTTGGTTGCGTTTTATTATATTAAAATAGGCAAGCGCAAGACCCACGAGAGATTAATGAAGCTAAATATCTTTTTGTCGCTCCTTTTTTTGGTCATGTATGTCGCCTATCACCTAACATCGGACTCTACGCCCTATGGTGGCGAAGGTGCTATCCGCTATGTTTATTTCATTATCCTGATTTCACATATTCTATTATCCATGGCACTTATTCCATTGGTGCTGTTTACCTACAAACATGCTGCCTTTCGTGAATTCGGAAAGCACAAACGCCTATCGCGCTTTACTTTTCCGATTTGGTTATATGTGACCGTTACGGGCGTTGTGGTTTATTTAATGATTGCTCCTTATTACAGCTAATATGAATCTATTGCTCCATGCGATTTCTTCTTTAGTCAATATGCAATGCGCCATGTGTCGTGCTGTTTTGGAGACAGGCGCAGATGCACAAACCGCCAAAAGCCTCAACGATGGCATCGTCTATTTGATGGTCGTGCCTTATGTTTTGGTTGCTGTGGTTGGCGTTGTTGTTTACCGACAGTTATACAAAAAGCAATAAGTTTGTAACATATTTTATCCTAAGTCGTTAGCTATAAAGCACGAATTCGATTTAGCGATACCTTTAACCTTTTATTATGATAGATATCTCAGCCTTACACAAGTCCTACAGCATGGGTCAAAATAATCTACATGTACTAAAAGGCATCGATTTTAAGGTAGGCGAGGGTGAGATGGTCGCCATCATGGGGTCTTCAGGGTCGGGTAAGTCAACACTACTCAATATTTTGGGAATGCTCGATGTTGCCGATTCAGGAACCTACACGCTTGATGGAAAAATCATCAAGGACTTAGACGAAACCAAAGCTGCTATCTATCGGAATAAGTTTTTGGGTTTTGTTTTTCAGTCCTTTAATTTAATTTCCTACAAAACTGCACTAGAGAATGTAATGCTGCCACTATATTACCAAAAAGTAGGCAGAAAAGAACGCCAAAAGCGTGCGTTAGAATACTTAGAACAAGTTGGCTTAGGTCCTTGGGCATCACACCATCCCAACGAGCTTTCGGGCGGTCAAAAACAGCGGGTTGCCATTGCACGTGCCTTAGTGTCCAAACCAAAGGTATTGC
>JAURDG010000091.1 GCA_030828025.1 Flavobacteriaceae bacterium
AAAAATGATTTTGCTGCGCTCCTAGAAAGCCCAGAAGAAAACTACTCAAATGGACTACTGCAATCAGAAAGCGAGTCAGGAAAATGCAAGGTAATTTGCTACTCGCCAAATCACGGCTTAACACTTCCGCTTATGGAAGTCAAGGATATTGTGGATGTAGTAAAACTTTGGCAAAAGGAGTACGCAGAATTGGGTAATGACCCAAACATTAACCATGTGCAAATCTTTGAAAACAAAGGGGCAATTATGGGTTGTTCAAATCCGCACCCGCATGGGCAAATTTGGGCGCAACGTTCGATTCCACAAGAAGTACAGAAAAAGGTGGTGCAACAAAATAACTATTGGGACAGCAATAAGAAAAGTTTACTGGGTGATTACCTCCAACAAGAGCTCAATGCCAATGAGCGTATTGTTTTGGAAAACGAAACTTTTGTTACTTTAGTTCCTTATTGGGCAGTTTGGCCATTTGAAACAATGATTATTCCAAAAAGACATATACGTTCCATACTTGAATTAACAGAAAAAGAAGTAACGGATTACGCCTGTATGTTGAAGACATTGACCATCAAGTACGATAACTTATTTGAGACCTCGTTTCCTTACTCTGCAGGCATTCATCAAGCACCCACAGATGGAAAAGGAAATCGCCACTGGCATATGCACATGTCGTTTTATCCACCCCTACTTCGTGCTGCAGATGTGAAGAAATTTATGGTAGGCTATGAAATGTTTGCCAACCCACAACGAGATATAACGGCAGAGCAAGCCGCACAACGACTCATCGAGTGTAGTGATTTACACTATTCAAAAAAAACTAACAACAACCAGTAATTAAGCCATTATGGATTTTTCAACAATAGACATTACAGTATTTGCCCTGTACGCACTCATCATTTTATCTATTGGCATTTTTGTCTCGCGTCAAAAGAAAGGACAGAGCAAGAGTGCTGAAGACTATTTTTTAGCTGGAAAATCATTGCCTTGGTGGGCAATTGGTGCTTCACTTATTGCCGCCAATATTTCCGCCGAACAGTTTATTGGCATGTCGGGGTCAGGTTTTGCGCTCGGACTTGCCATCGCCTCTTACGAGTGGATGGCTGCCATCACGCTACTCGTTGTAGGAAAATACTTTTTACCCATTTTTATAGAAAAAGGGCTATATACCATCCCTGAATTTATTGAAAAACGATACAGCACCAACCTCAAAACCATCTTGGCGGTATTTTGGATTGCGCTCTTTGTATTTGTAAACCTAACAACCGTGTTGTACTTAGGCGGCAAAGCACTTGACACCATTATAGGGACCGGCGATGGAAGCATCTTATTGAACAGCATCATTGGATTGGGACTTTTTGCAGCCGCTTATTCTCTTTGGGGAGGACTTGCGGCTGTGGCATGGACCGATGTGGTGCAAGTGGTATTGCTTGTATTTGGAGGTTTGCTGATGGCATACTTTGCCCTTTCTAACGTTACCGATTCTGGCAGTTTTATAGATGGGCTTAACTATGTGTATGAAAAAGCACCCGAACGTTTTTCGATGATTTTATCCAAAGGCGAAATCATCACGCCGAATAATAAAGACGCTTGGTGGGATTTACCAGGACTTGCAGTACTTATTGGTGGCATGTGGGTAGCAAACCTTTACTATTGGGGCTTTAATCAATACATTATCCAAAGAACCTTGGCAGCTAAAAGCTTAAGAGAAGGGCAAAAAGGAATTGTGTTTGCTGCTTTTCTAAAGTTGATTATCCCTATCATCGTCGTGCTTCCTGGTATTATCGCTTATGTGATGAATTTAGATCCAGAGACGGGAAATTTGAGCGTTGATCTGCTTAACTCAAGAGGGTTTATAAACCCAGAAAACAACAACATCATTAATGACAATGCAACTCCTTGGTTGATTAAAGATTATATTCCCATTGGGCTCAAGGGGCTTATCCTTGCTGCGTTAGCCGCTGCGATTGTATCCTCATTGGCGTCCATGATTAATTCGACCTCAACCATTTTTACCATGGATATTTATAAGTCTATGTTCAATAAAAATGCAGGTGACAAGCAAATGGTCACGGTGGGACGCTTAACTGGTCTTGTAGCACTTATCATCGCCATGCTGATTGCGCCACAACTCGGAAGTCTTGGGCAAGTATTCCAGTTTATTCAAGAATACACAGGCGTAGTTAGTCCAGGTATTTTGGCGGTGTTCTTAATGGGACTGTTCTACAAAAAAGCAACCAACAATGCAGCGATTTGGGGTGTGCTATTGTCTATCCCGATTGCCATGTATTTTAAAGTGGCACCCAATGGGTGGAGTGATGCGGCCATGTTTGTGAACTTACCGTTTATGCATCAAATGATGCTCACATGTATCGGAACGCTATTGGTGATCGCATTAATCAGTAAAATCGAGGGCAATCAAGATGACCCAAAAGGCATTGTACTATCCAAAAAGCTATTTGCTACGGACAAAACGTTTAACGTAGCTGCATTTGGGGTGTTGCTTATTACAGCACTTTTGTATGCATTGTTTTGGTAGATCTGCGCTTTAAAATTTAGAAGTCACCGCCCCTTGTTTGTGCCCCCAAAGGGCAAATAATAAAATAAAGGCATAACATGGAATAAGGATGTAGTAACTTTCCTTGGCGGCAGTTGCTAGTGCTAATGTGTCTTCCATACCAGCCGCCATCAACACTTCTTTGCCTTGATCAACTAATCTTCCATATAATGAGGGAATAATGGCACCATAACACTTCCTGCAATTACGGACACAATGATATCGTTTATTTATTGAGTTCTATTGCCGCCAAAATAAATGGACCTGTTCCTTTTGGGTCATTGTCTTTTTTACGCTCATTTATGTAGTACTCGTATGAACCATCTCTGTAAGGATTACCACCTAAACCTGCAACTGCACACACTTGGGTTAATGTAATATATCCATTAGCATCTCTTTTTATGAGGTTATTTGTTAAGCCAGCAAAACCTTTTTCAGCTACTGGCAAAAAAGACGAATCCAAGTACCCTTTATTAACGCCCTTGGCAATGGCGTAAGTAAACATGGCCGTTCCTGATGCTTCTAAATAATTTCCTTCACGATCGCCTTGATCAGTAACTTGATACCATAGCCCTGATTCATGTTGGTATTTTGATAAGGACTCGGCTAATTCTACAAGATAAGTAACCAATTTAGCATGTCCAGCATGATCTTTGGGTAAATAATCTAAAACATCAACCAACGCCATGGCATACCATCCCATAGATCGTGACCAAAAGTTTGGTGATGTTCCTGTATCTGGATTTGCCCAGGCCATTTTTTTACTTTCATCCCAACCATGGTAGAGCAATCCTGTTTTGGCGTCTTTAGTATGCTTTTGTATTAAATCAAACTGTATGACAATATCATCAAAAGACGCACCGTCTTCATATTCATTTGAATAACGGGCATAAAAAGGTGCACCCATATATAAACCATCAAGCCACATTTGATTGGGGTATCTTTTTTTGTGCCAAAACCCGCCACTAGGCGTTCTTGGTTGGTCTTTTATTTGGCTTCGGATAATTTGTGCCGCCTTCAAAAAACGATTGTCTTTCGTGTCTTTGTGAATATCAAATAATATTTTTGCTGGATTGACCATATCAATATTATAATCACTCATTTTATACTTCCAAATCGCACCATCAGTAGCAATAAGGGTATCTGCATATCCATATACGTAATCAAAATAAGCTCTGTTATTCGTCTTTTTATATAACTCCAAAAAAGAGGTTAATACCAGGCCATGAACGTAGTCCCATTTAGGCTTATCTCTAAAATCTACTTGAAAGGCTTCAGGATTTCGATACATAATGGATTCTGCCATTTGTATAGACCACGGTTTTGAAGAAATAGATTGACTATTTTGTCTTGATGTATTTGTAGTACAATCTGTTAAAACAAGTCCGAAAAATGAAAGAAAAATAAGGTTTGTTAATTTGGATTTCATAATCTTTATAATTTAAGTTCTACTGCGGTTAAAATAAAAGGACCTAAGCCATGAAGGTTGTCTGTTTTGATTTTTTCAGCAAATGCAAACTCCTTTATAGATTTGTCTTTAGCTTGTTGATTGCAAGAAACAAAGAAAAGTACACAAAAAATGATGTATATAAATTGTTTAACCAGCATCGTTGGTATTTAAATCAGTTAGGACTTCATTAATATAAGTTACAAAAGCCTCTTTAGAACCAATCCCTTCGGGCTCTTGCACCCATGAAGCAGCAAAATAGTAGTCAACAACTTGTACGTTTTTTTTGAACACAACTAGGTGGTCATCATTACCATCTACTAAAGAAGCAACTTGATCGTTTCGATAAAACAAAACCATCCCCAATTCATCGGGAACTAAAGACTGAATACCAAATGTCGCTATGTAGCTCCATGCGCTATCAATACTATCAGAAGAGATAACCGCTACATCGTGTTTTACGATTCCCGTACACAAGCCTTCAAAAAGAGTTGATCTGTCAAGCGTTACATGCGTAAGCCTAGAACCAGATTCAATGGATATATCCGCTGCCAAATCTGTAACTATCTTATTTGTCGTCCATCCATGATAGCTTATATTGATGGACGATGATTCCAGTTCATTTGAAATAGAAACCAATGTAGAATCTACATTTTTGAAATGATGCACTTCACTTCCATCATAACGCCCAAAAGATCCTAGCCCAAGTGAATTACCAACTTTTAACACGTCCATGCCCCAGCTTTGCATTTCGTGATAGGAATCAAAACCATCTTGACCGACCTCTTTAAGTACCAATTGATTTGTTTTTTTGCCAAATATGTCAATAGCATTTCGCCAATCTAAATACAAACGATATCCTACTTTATCGCTCTCCCAACCTGGACCTTCATATCGAATAAAATAAGAATGATCTGTATGTTGACTAGGAACTTTTAACTGTTGCACATTATTAAAGACTTGTCCATCGACATACACATTATTGTCCCAGTATCCGCCATCTGCAATTGAAATTTCGGCATACTGCTGGTATTGGCTTTTGTTGTTTTTTGTCGAGCAGGCCACACTTAATACTAAAAAAGTAATGTATAGTATATTTTTCATCTTGGATAAATTTAAAAAAGAGGTGTTTAGTTAATCGATTGCATAAATATGTAAAAAACTATTTAAATCATACTTCAATACACTTTTATTTTAAAAATAAGTAAAAATCAAGTTAAAAAAGATTTTATTTTAAAATTAGTTTATTAATTTTTAGGATAGTTTTGTAAAGCAATAAAGCAAAAAAATATTTAGTATTTTTAAATTTTTTGTAATCGATTGCTAATTAACTTTGAATTATGTATTTATAATTTATGATTATGAAAACTTAAATTAGAACCGAATCTATTTGGAATGCGATTGATAATATGAAAAAGAGTGGAATGACATGTTACACATTTATCAAGAAGGCTTGCAGTGTATAACCCCTCACGAAAGACGTATTTTCTTTCAACAAACTAAAATTAACAAATGAATTTTTTACTAGGTATCGATCTTGGAAGCTCTTCCGTTAAAGTTGCATTAGTCGAGCAGGCATCTGGGAAATGTGTTGATTTGGTACACATGCCATCCGAAGAGATGGACATTACCTCGATGCAAAAAGGCTGGGCAGAGCAAGATCCAAATATTTGGTGGATTCATATTTGCGATGCCATTTTATCAATTAAAAAAAGAAATCACCTAGCGATGGATGCCATTAAATCTATTGGCATTTCGTATCAAATGCATGGGTTGGTGCTTGTGGATAAACAAGGCGATGTGTTAAGAGATTCTATAATTTGGTGTGATAGTCGTGCTGTATCTATTGGAGAAAAAGCATTTGATACTTTAGGTACCGAACTTTGTTTGTCTAAGTTATATAATTCACCTGGAAATTTTACTGCCTCAAAACTTAGATGGGTTAAAGAAAATGAACCAGACATCTATAAAAAAATTCATAAAGTGATGCTTCCTGGCGATTTCATAGCATACAAGTTATCTGGTGAAATT
>JAURDG010000005.1 GCA_030828025.1 Flavobacteriaceae bacterium
CCTTAGAAGGGACAAAAGAAAGGGATGCACTAGTGCTATCTACCTGCAAAGAGCGAAATATTCCCGTGCAATGCAGCATGGGCGGTGGCTATGCGCCAGACGTTAATTTGATTGTTGAAGCACATGCCAATACCTACCGCATTGCCGAAGATATTTTTGGCTAAAGCATTAACATTTCTTCAAGATGAATCTCAGCAGCTTGTCTTTTTTCGCCAGATTTGGTTTCGTAATCACGATAAATTAGTCGCCCTTGACAAGCGACATGACTTCCCTTTTTAAGGTGCGTAAGGCATACATCGGCTAACTTATTCCAAGCGACAATTCGATGCCACTGGGTGCTTTCGACAGCCTCGCCATCTTTGTTTTTAAAACGAATGTTGGTAGCGATAGAAAACTTCGCCATCTTTTTTGCTGACTCTAGCTTGACTTCTTCGGGGGCATCTCCCAAGTGCCCGATAAGTTGAACATGATTTTGAATGGTACTCATAATATTTGGGGTTTAAAATTACACGCTATTTACGCCATTGTTGACTACGCAACAATAAGGCGGCCTTAACAACATCTTGCCGACTAATTTGCCCGACCAATCTGCCCTGTTCCAAGACGGGAAGTCTTCGTCTATTGGTTTGATGAAATATCGAAGCCGCATCAAAAATAGTTTTATCGGCTTCTATGGTGTCTGGGTTTTCAGACATAGTATCGCTCACCATTCGATCAAAAAAAGGCTGATTGAAGTACTTACTTTCCGACAGGTGCTTGATGCAATCCGCCTCGGAAATAATCCCGACCAATCGAGACATCTCGTCCAACACAGGACCTCCAGAAATCTTGTTGCGAATAAGAATCCGCATGACTTCCAAAATGGATTGTTGTGGGGAAAACGTAATCAAGTTACGTGTCATATAATCTCGAACCAAAAGCGATCTTTTTCGCTTTGGAATAAGTTTCTGACGTGCTGCTTGAAAACTTTTTATCGGCATTTTTGTTGCTCTTTAATTGAACAAAAGATAGTCATTTTTTTTTATTTCCAACATTATCAGGAAAAAATTTATTTTTGATCATGCCAAAAAAGCTAAGTATTTTAGGATATGGCTGGTTAGGAACCGCATTAGCAAAGGAACTTCAGCAAAAGGACTATCAAGCACATGGTAGCACCACTACTGAGGCAAAGCTTGGCATGCTAAGTGCTGATGGTGTTGTTCCGCATCTTCTTCGTATTGGCAATCGAACGATACATGGTGCACTAGGTAATTTTTTGGACGAAGCTGCTGTTCTTGTGGTTGCTTTTCCCCCTGGATTAAGGCATGAACCACATGCCAACTATGCTGCACGCATCAAACAGGTGGTAGATGAAATGAAGCAATATGCTACCTGCAACGTATTGCTGCTGAGTAGTGTTGGTGTTTTTGGACAATCGCAAGGTATAGTAAACGAAAATAGCACACCCAAACCAGATAGTGAAGTCGGCAAGCAACTTGCTGAAGCCGAAGCAGCAATATTAAGTCTAGGCTCTCGTGCAAGTATTGTTCGCCTTGGCGGATTGGTTGGCGAAGGGCGACATCCCGCCAAACAGCTTTCGGGTAGAAAAAATATCACGCATCCAAATGCTCCTACCAACTTGGTTCATCAAAAAGATGTGGTGCGCTTTTTGTGCGCCATCATAGCGCACCATGTTTGGGGGCATGTGTTACATTGTGTTAGCCCAATACATCATAAGAGAAAAGATTTCTATACCAAGCAATGTGCGTTGGCTGGACTTGAACAGCCCGAATTTAGCGCAACGGAAACAACACGCAACAAACAGGTAGAAGACACCAAAAGCAAGTCGCTTTTCGGTTTTGATTATACGCTAGTCAACTGTAGTATTCAAGACTGTTGATTCTTGAGCTGTGGTGCGTTGCGCAAAAACATTCCAGCTTTGTTTCATCTGGGCTATGAAGGCGGCCTGTTCGTTGATTGGGTCATTGCCCAAACGCTGGTCTGCTGCAATACTTGTATGGGTGAGGAAAACGGTGTAACGTGACCTAATTGGGTTGTTGTCCCACTCAGCTGGCCATGTTTGTTTTCCTAATTTAATGGCTTCTTCCTTAATTGTTTTTAGGGTAATCCTTCGTTGCTCAAAAGGAAGATTTGCAAGAGACTCCATCAACTGTACCAAGTTTGTCCAATCCAACGCTCCTTTTGGTGAAGGAAGTACCATACTTTCGGTGCTTATAAGGTTGTTTTGCGGTGCCATACGCTCATTGGGTACTTGTGTCGTCTTCGATTGACGACAAGCACATACAAGGCATAAAATAACAACCCAATAACGCATAGTCAAAGATACACTTCGAATCGTAAGTAAAAAAGTTTAGTTGTAGCTCTTTCCACTTCCTTGCGCAAATAAAACGCCTTCGCCTTCAGAAGAAGTTGGCCACGTAAGGTTGAGCCTCGCTTGCGGCTGGACATCCCCGAAAAGTACGTCGGCGATACCTTCACCAGCCATGCCAGGCAAAAAAGAAACAACAAACGCATCCCAATCAGCAATGAGGTCGTGTACCAATAATGGACGGCCTGTAAGCATTACCACAACCAAAGGATTACCAGATTTCTGAACACGCTGTAAGACTTCGGTGTCTAAAGGATTTAGGCTAAGATCGGCATCATCTCCATATCCTTCTGCATAAGGATACTCGCCAACTACGGCAACAACCACCTCATCAGGGTTTAGCGAAACGGCATTGGGGTCATAGGTTATCGCATTGCTCGAGGCTACCTCAATCAATCCATTTAAGATTGACGTTCCTGCAGGCTGTAAAATGCGATTGCCCATAAAATTTCCATATTCTTCCTCCGTAAGCGTTTGATTATTGTCTAAATCAACTTCATCAAACGGAGCGCTCCAAGTCGTAGGGTCAAACTTATCCTCATAAATTTTTTGAAGCTGGCGCAAATACTCTTTTTTGGTAAGTATGTTGTTGGCATCTTCATCCAAAAAAGCAAAATCAGGGGTGAAAAAGCCTTGCCATTCAGTTGTCCAACCACCATTTTGCACGCCTAAATTATTGGCAGCAGAACCAACCACCCTGATGGGTGTGGATTTAGACAAGGGCAATATTCCCTCATTTTTGAGCACTAAGGTTGATTTTTGAACCGCCTCTCGTGCAAGTGCGCGGTGTACTTCGCTTCCCACCATGGGTAAGTCTGTCTCATCTTTGTATGGGTCTTCAAAAAGCCCTAATTCCATTTTTACTTTTAGAATTCTACGCACCGCATCGTCCACACGAGACATCGGGACGCTACCCTCATTTACTGCTTCAATAAGGTATTGGATAAACACCTTGTAGTGTTGTTGATTTTGACCTTCCATCACACCAGGAACCATGACCATGTCAATCCCTGCATTAATTCCATTTATAACATCAGATTTGTAATCCCCAGGAAGTTCATCAATTCCTGCCCAATCCGAAATAACAAAGCCTTCAAAGCCGAGTTCGTCCTTCAATAAGTCCGTAAGTAAATATTTACTACCATGACATTTTTCGCCGCGCACACTATTGAAGCTGGCCATGATGGTTTTCACGTCAGCGGCAATGGCCGTTCTGTAAGGAGGCAGATAGATTTGGCGTAAGGTTTTGTCGTCCAAGAGTACGTCTCCGCGATCCAGCATATAGGCATGCATGCCGTCTAATCGGGTGGCCGATCCCCAAATTGTAGCTCCATCACCAATAAAATGCTTGGCGCAAGCGGCTACTTGTTTGTTTTGCACGTCGCTAAGCCGTGCTTGATAGCCCGTTACAGCAGATTTGGTTAATCCATCAACCAAATCTGTTGTTTGACCAAATCCTTCGTAAAACCGTCCCCATCTTGGGTCTTGCGGAATGGTAACACAAGGTGAAAATGTCCAATGAATTCCCGTTGCAGCCACTTCTGTTGCTGTGGCTTTATTGATGCGGTAAACCAAATCCGCATCATTGGCAGCACCAAGTGCAAGGTTGTGTGGGAAGACTGTTGCGCCGAGTACATTGTTGTGTCCGTGAACGGCGTCTATTCCATAAATCAGTGGAATTCCCAACGGGTCTTGAAGCGCGATTTCCTGAAACCCATTTACCATTTCTAGCCAGGCTTTTGGGGTATTGGTTTGAGGTGCCGCACCGCCGCCACTTAAAATGGAGCCTAAATGATAGGTTTTAATGTCTGACACATCATCCAACAAGCGCATATCTACTTGTGTCATTTGTCCGACCTTTTCCGCCAAGGTCATTTGATCCAAAAGTACCTCGACCCTTTGCGCCACAACCTTTTTGTTGCTTGATGTTGTCGGTGTACAGGCATAGACGAAAAAAGCGAGAAGAAAAGTAGATAGGATATGCAGCTTAACCATGATGTTTATCTAATTTGTTGGCTAAAGTTAAAACTTTAGCTTTTCATTTTTGTCCCAAAGTCCCCAATAGGCACCTACTTCGCCTTCTGGGCCAACTTTCCAAGATTCATCAAAAGAAGAGAAGTAGAACATGTCTATTTGTTCTTTTTTGGACCACGTTTGGGCGTTGATGAAATACTGCATGGCATTTACTTCCGACGGAACCGAATCTTTCAGGTTTTCGCCTTTACTTGGCCATCCTGTTTCGGTAATAATCACGGGTTTGCCTTGAGCGGCATCCATTGCCTGTCCATACATTTGTTGCATGTGCTGGAGGGCATATTCGGCAGGGCATCCCTCCCAAAAAGGATAGCAATTTGCCAAAATAACATCTGAATGAGCTACAAGCGCTGGATGGGATGAGAACTCGTAATACGCATCAACATAACCAATAGGAATATGGGCTGGTATGGCAGCGCGTACTCGTTTCATGTACGCCAGCAGTTCTTCAAGATTAAGATCGCCTCTGTAAAGCACTTCGTTGCCAACCGCAGCGATAGTAACACAGCCTTCATTGGCAAGCTTGATAAGGGCGTTGATTTCTTCTTCGTTTTTTTCAAGGTCATCACTCAACCAAGCGCCCACTAGGGTTTTAATTCCATGCTGGTGAGCCCGACGTGGGATGTGCTCATTTCCCTCAATACACGAAAAGGAGCGAATCCATTTAACGTATGGCTTTAGGATTTTAATGCGGCGTTCGACTTGAGCTGCGGTAATGATATCGCCAGGTTGCTGACCATCCTCATACATGCTAAAGCATATTCCATGCATTCCTGTTTTTAGCGTTTTGCGCCACAAGGCTTTTAAATGTTCATTCGAATAGGCATCAAAATTAACCCCTTTGTAGGAGGAAAATTCCAATGTTTCCAGGTCAAAATCTATACCTTCTCTGTACGACATAATACGTTTAGTTTTTAGTTGATTTAAAGTTCACCACGTCTTTCAACAAGTTTTTGTTTTATTTCTTTAGCACGCTTCTCGGAAAGGCTATAATTCCACATCACCAACATGGCGAGTGCTGCGGTTGTTGCTGGAACCACAATGTCTGCAATTCGAAGTCGTGTCATGGTTTCGATGGTTTGATTGGTGATGTTCTGGTCAAAGCCGACAACTTTGAGGATTACACCACTCAAAATAATTGCCAATGCCTGCCCCAGCTTTACCATCCACCAATAAATAGCACCAAATGTTCCTTCTTTGCGCGGCATTCCATTTTTTAATTCATCTAGATCGCAAACATCTGCCGTCATCGACATCATCAACGTAAATAGACCGCCCATGCCAAAAGCAAACAACGGAATGGGCACAAACATGAGCCAAGGAATTCCATTGCTGGCATCAATGCTAAACCACATCATTCCTGCACTTTCCAAATAGGGATTAAGAAAGTCGAAAAGAGCCGTTATCCCATTATTCAAGCCCTGACCATATACTGTTTGGTTAAAGCTATTGTTTAGTTCAATATCAAAGCCCCACCATTTTAGCGAATAACCAATAATGGACAACAGCGTTGAAATAAGAAAGGCGTTTCGCTTGCCCCATTTGGTCGCCATTTTAGAAATAATTGGAATGACTATAAAGGCCGTGATAATGGCGTTTAATGAGTTGAACCACGCTGGCCAAGTACCCGCCTGTTCCCAACTGCCCTTATTCAAGTAAAAGACAATGATAAATACAGAAAATGCAGCTACCAGTTGAAATCCATTAAAAACAAGAAATGTGGCACCACAAAGCTTCATAAACGGTTTGTTTTTTGACACTTCCTTGATAGATTGCCATAAGTCAACAATGTTTTTTGCCAAACTCTTCAAGTTAATTTCCTTCCTGTTTTCCAATTTTTCCGAATCAATCTCCCGACAAAAAATGGCAGGAAGCACCCCAAAAAGTGTACAGGTAACCCCAACAATTATTGCCATGGTTCTGACGCCTTGCGCAGGATTGTCAAAAGTGTTTACATCAGGAATGATTACATATAGCCATGGAACGATGATCCAAGCAATTTGCCCCATAGAGTTTGCCAGGCTCATCAATCTTGTGCGCTCGTTATAATCCGAAGTCAATTCATAGCCTAGACCAACAAGCGGTGTTGCAAACATAGTGTTCCCGACTAAAAACAATATTTGCAAAATCATAACGTACCAAAAATTGAACGTTTGCGATGCGTTTTCATCAAGTTGCCACATCAAAACAAATAGGATTCCACTGATAATCGCTCCAGAGAAAATATAGGGTCGTCTTCTGCCCCATCTGGAGGTTGTGTTATCGGAAATAAAGCCCATTATCGGGTCGGTTAGTGCATCAAAAATTCGAGGAACTCCGCCTAGAAGTCCTGCCCAAACGGGATCCATGCCGAAGGCGGTCAAAATAAAGACCTGTAAATAGACCCCCAAAACACCGGGCAGAAGATTGAGCACAAAATGTCCCGAACCAAATGCCGCCTTTTGCATTAACGGGACTGAGTTTCCTGAAGTGGAGGTTGGTAAAATCATACGATTGTTAGTTGATTAGAATTGTTTGAATGGCTTGAGGGCTTATGGAAATATTTTTAGCAAAATCGTCGAGCTTGATATTAAAACTTTTGGAGGTCATCCCTTCGTTAAACACCACAACGGCAATACTGCCGTCTGGGTTTTTAGCTGCAGTAACCATTAGATCAGCGTCTGAATTTTGAGCGTCAATGACTATAGCACCTGGACGAATAAACTTGCTAAAGTGCGCCATGATGTAGTACAAGGGTGTGAAATACACCTCGTCTTTTTCAGGGGCGACAATGACAGGTGCGATGCACCAATTATTTGCCCAGTTGGGTCCACCTTTGGTGTCCAAGACCATATTCCAATCCACCCAACCATCAACCCAGTTGTTTAGACATCCAATAATATCACGGGCATACCTGTTTGCAGGAGCATATTTCGGATGAAGGTATTTTTTTTCGTCTTCACGCCAATCATAGCCCCAATCTGTTGCTTCTTTTTTCCAATACCATTTGTAGTCTTTCCAAACAGGCACTTCTGCATCGACACAAGCCTCTGTTTGAATGAGGTACTTATCTGGTGCTTTTTGATGGGCATACTGCAATTCCTCAGGGAAATAATCGTAGGTACTTTCATACCAATGTATAGCCGTCCCATCAAAATACTTGCTAGAGGCTTCGTCTTTATACATCACATCTACCCATTCGCGTAAGCCTTCACGGTTTTGGTCGTAGCCAAGAATTTTGAGATGTCCTTTACCGTCAGCTTCTAGCTTAGGCCCTAAATAATTTTGTACAAAATGCGTCATTTCTTCGGGGGTGTAATGCATACTTTCCCAATTTTCTCCGTTCCCATGGGGTTCGTTTTCTACCGTAAAGCCCCAGATATCAATGCCTGCTGCTTTGTAGGCATCAACGTATTTTGAAAAAAATAGTGCCCAAGTGTCGTAGTATTCTGGCAAGAGCTTACCACCTACCCATTTGTTGTTGTCCTTCATCCAAGGGGCAGCCGTCCATGGAGAAGAAAAAATCTTGAATCCATCTTCCGAAATCGCCATCGCATCTTTAATCATAGGGATTAAATCATCCTTGTCTGGCGCTATGCTAAAATGTTCTAGGTTTTTATCTCCAGCAACAGGACTATACGAATAGTTGCTTAGCGAAAAATCACATGAATTCATGTGTGTTCGTGTTAGCGAATAATTTGCCCCTTTTTTGGCGAAGTAGGCTTCCAAAATTTGGGTTCTTTTTTCTTTACTCATTCGATTGAGCAAATGAGCTGAAGACTCCGTAAATGCACCGCCAAAACCAGTAATGGTTTGAAATATTTTTGCTGGGTTAAGGATGATTTGCGCACCATCTTCTGCTGGCAAAAACTCGGTAACTTGCGTCAACTGATTGCCGCTTTCAGAGGTTTCAAAAACCTGAACACTTGGCTTTGTGGCATCGCAAGAACTAAGCATAAAAAGTGTTATTAGTACAGCTGATATTTGACATGTTTTTTTCATCAATAGGGAGCACGTTATTCGTTTACTTCAGATTCAAGGATTATTGGAGGCATCACCGATATAAAAAGGTTTTCTTTACTTCCTCTGTAGGTTTTTTCGATAGAATTTCCATTTCGTGTTAAGCCTTCAAATGCTCCATCATCAACACGATCCCAAAGAGCGAATTTAGCTTTACCGTCTAAGGTGAATAATCCAAAATGGTTTTCAGAACCTTTGGCATTTGTAGCGTCTTTCCACTTCTCATCAAAGGCTTCAAAATAGAAGCAAGAAATATTATTTTCGGTAGTCCATTTGCGCAAATACTTGTAATAAAGTGCTTGCTTGTACTCGTCAGCAGCATGAGAGCCTTTTCGGCCATAGTACCCACTAGAGACCGTAGCCCAGCCCGTTTCTCCAATATGAATGGGCTTTTCAATGCCTAAACTCGCCACGTATTTTTTGACCCCATCATATTGTGCGATGGCATAATCCCTAGAGCGTTGCATGGCTTCATCAATCAATTCTAAATGCGATTTGTCTTGGCTTTTTTGTTGGGTAACTTCCCAAAAGCCAGGGTTATAATGGGTGTCGTGAAACGGATAGGTATGCATGGAAATATAATCCACAGCCTTGATTAAGTCCACCAAATCCTCGTTGTGGTATGCGGTATCGCCGCCACCCCATGAAGCAAAATTATCCGAGCTGGTAATCCAAACCTGCTTGTTTAGTGTTCCGTCCTTTTTCAATGCTTGCAATTCGGTCACGTACTTCAGGATTACGGCGGGTGACACATAATAGCTCCATGCCCAATGCACCATAGCTTCGTTGCCTACAGCGATAATTTTCACAATTTCTGGATATTGATTGGCGAGTTGAACCGCCTTTTCAATTTCAGAACGGTTGTTTTGTTCGTCTTCTGCCTTGTGGTCTGGAGCGTCTGTCCATGCGTTGGCACAATCAATCCATGCGCCCAACATTACATACATCTCAAAGGTAGGGTCTTCTTTTTGCAGCGCATCAATAGCTTTTAACACGTTGGGCGCATGCTCCAACTGAAGGTTATAGGTGCGAATAAGCTTGATGCCCATAGCAGCCAAAATCTTCATGTCGTTTTTTAACTCCTGAATGGTTGGTTGTGTCTCACGTGAATTGTGTCTGTATCCGCCATAGGAAATTGCTGGATAAGCTGAATTCCCCAAAAGCTCAGCTGCAGTAATGTTTTTCCTGTTCATCTTATTATGCTGTGTGTTACAAGATAGATTGAGCCAGAGTACTGAAGCAAAAAGTCCAATAAAAACGACATTTTTCATGTGTTCTACGTAAATCTGACAAAACCAATCTTTTACATTGATTTTTTAATTAACCCCTTACTTCTTCAAAACAGCAACTGTGATTTTATGTATTAGGTGCTTTCGTTGAAAGAGGGCACTACTTAATTCGTTATCGAGCTGTGTTCCAGAAATGACTTTTGTTTTTCCTGAAACGTATGTGATTTCAATATGTTCTTCTTTTGCTTTTTTATAGATTATGGGAACCTGACAATAGGTAAAAGCAAGGCTGCCTTTTGGTAAGTCAATGGACATCGACTGTCCTGCTACATTTATATAGTGGAATTCTTTTGGCTCTTCCAAAAATTCTTCGTCACGCAACATCGTCGGGTCAAAGCTCAATACCCCATTTTTGATGCGAACGCCAAGCTCACCAAATCTACTGATGATGTCTTCTTTTACTTGCCCTGTCATGCCCGGTTGTTGTGCGCCTTTACCGCCAGGTGTATGTGAATAGGGATCGGTAGGGAACGCGCCATAAAGCTCTTGTGATTTGTGTGCACCTATGCCTGCATTTATTTCAAAATAGTGATCAAAAAATTTACCAACCAATACTGGATCTTCGTGGTTGTCAATCGCCTTTTTTGTGGTTTCAAATACCGCCAACAGCAATTTGGAAACCATGTGCCAATAAATAGAACCTAGACCTTCGTATCCGTAAAAGGTACCCGAACGACCTGTGAATGATTTGTGGTTAAACACGTCCTCAAACACTTGAGCTACATAGGTTGCATCTGCTTGAACCAGATCATCGTATGTTGCAGGCAATGCCGCCAAAGCCGCATGCAGGCTATCTACATTGTTGAAATTTCCATTAAAGTGATAATCGCCGCGAGCATCTTGTGTAATCACTTGGGTGTTCTTAGCAGCGATAAGTTTTTTTAATAATGCAGAGGCGACCACCTTTTCCTTTGGAATGGTGTTCTTATCTAAAAATCTAGGAAGTGCTTTATCTGGATATAAAATATAGCTATACTGATCGGGCCTAAACAAGGCGCTTGCCTTGAGCGCATCGAGGACAGCTAAACTTTCGTCGGATGAAAGCGCACCAGAACTTAATACCGCAACCTGACCTTCCAACATTTCAGGTAAATGAGAAATAGAAACAGCATTGTTGCCCTGAATGGTCATCAAGTTGTAGGCATGATACAAGTTGTCCTGACGTTTGTTGGCGGTGATGGAATGTTGCACAAAAGCAGCAGAAACATCTAAGAATGTCAATAACTCTTGTTTCGAAATCGTGTCTTTATCACCAGAAAAACGCGCATCATAAATGGTGTTTCGATACAGGCTACCCGCCTCTCCGAGGGCATCCATAATCATTTTTCTGTCGGTGTCTGAAATGACACCAGCCAATAAGTCTCTATGTTGGTCAAGGGCATCCGTAACTTGCCTAAAAAACAGCCTTAACTCCTTGGAAATAAGCACTTGTTCAAATGAAGCCTTATCGACTACTGTTCGGAAAAAGGCTAAAAATCGATTTAAATAATAAAGCGTTACCATAGAAACGCCATTGCCGACCAGCGCATTGTTGGCATCGTTCCATTCTGGGCGTTGGGTGTTCATCCAAATACCACCTTCAGGGATAAAGTTGGCTATTTTAGCCAATACTGTGGCTAAAATTTTCTCTATGAAATTGACTTTGTAGATAAAAATTGTTGTGTCCCGAAGTAAAGCGCCATCAACGCCTATTTCATCCCGCTTTAGATGAATATTTTCTTCTTTTTCGTGGTCAAAGTCAATCGTGTTTTTCGCATCCTTCAGTATGTCTTGATAGCTTTTGATGCGATAAGGCACGTTGGCATAAACAAACAAATCCTGAGCAAAATAAGCTTCGAGTTTATTTGGATAGTGATCCTCCATAAACTCCAATAGTTTTAACAAGTAAATGAGTTGATGATCGCCCCAATACCCAATATACGACCAAGGGTTGTCTGGCTCGATGGTTTCCCAATCAAATCCGCCTTTGGTAATTCGGTACGGATTGTAGCCATCAAAGGTTGTGGCATTCAAAAACTTATGAATCATACCCTCGGCAAACTCTGGATACGAATGCGCCAATGCTTCCCAGTTTTGGAAAATATCGCGCCAATTGCCTTCGTAATCTAAAATTTTGGCACCATCTTCATCACGGGTGTTAATGGAGAATCTATTCCACGGTCTGCTCGGATCGCCATGACGACGGCTAAATTTTAAGGGTAAGTATTCAAAACAAAGACGCTGGAAGTTTTTGTTGTCATCCTTGTTGGCTAATGCTTTTAAAAACTGGACATCAAACTGTGCTGGAAGTTTTTGCAATTCATCTGCTTTCAGCCGGGCTACTTTACGGTTTGCCTTTTCGATGTAGTTGACAAAGTCCTGTTTCTCAATGCAATAATTGTCATCAAAAATACCACCTCGCATGATGTTAAACATGGTATTGGCAAAGTGGCGGATATTTCCACGGCGGTCACTAGTCATTTGCAAGCCATCGGCTGCGCCTACCAAGGCTACTAGTTTTGCTGTGCCCTTTTCGATGTCTTGCGCAATGTCGGCAGCGAGTTTTGTGCTGTCCTTCAACAGTTCCTTGATGCGAATCACATCCGAAACGGTTTGATTTACATTGGCAATCAACATCCATTCTTTGGATGAATTTGCGGCTAACGCTATTTGCTCATTTAAAAAATAAGCTCCCTTTTCTGCACGGATATCGAGTTCTTGCTGCAACTCTTGACCCGCACGAAAAGCGTCTAATTGCAAGGAGGATATGAGTTTTTTTGATTGATCAAGTCCTAGAGACCATACGAGATTGGCTTTAAGTGCCTCGCTAGGTTCTGCCTTGTCCACAATGATGGCACTAAGCGAATAAATTCCTAAGCCCGAATCGGTTTCAAGCTCACACTTTTTGTAGGCATCCACCAAGTTGCTGCTTGCATTTTGCAAGGCTGGCTCAACACCATATGGCAGTATATTTTGAATCCCGTCAAGTACATGAACGGAAACCTTGTCTTCCCCGAAATTAATGATGCGTGCTTTTCGAACAAAACCATAAACATCGCTAGAGTTCCATTCGTAGGAAAATTCTAGGTTTAAATCATGGTTGATTTCTTCAAAAATGATTTTGTTGCCATAGATGTTTTTGTACAAATTACGCGTGATGTTATAGACACCTGGATATCGGTCTGAAAAAGGTTCCCAAAGGTATTTTTTATCATCAACGGATACCAAAAAAATAGATTTACTCCCCGTGATTTCGGCTGCTTCTGTGATTTTGTCATCTGTGTAGTAGGGAAACAAGGCATAGTTGCTGTTTTTTCTACCTGCCGTCAAACTTCCTTTGCTCGAAATAAACATCCAGTGGTCAGAATTACTGACGATGCTCATAAAAAATGGGCGCATGCCATCTACATTGGAAATTTTATAAAAGGATTCTCCATTTCGAGAAACTTCCTTTCCGTCCACTTTTTTTGCATGAATAGTCGCTTTATTTTTTCCAACATGAATGTTGGCATCAGCGACGGGAATATAAATATTGTTTTGCAATTTTATCTTTTTTTGAAACACTAGAACTGTTTCATCAAACATTAATTTTTTATCACGCCATTAATGCACGGTAAGATTTAGGTTGGTTATATTTTAACACAAAAATGAAGCTGTCCGATTGCGCTTAATTACGCTAAGGCTAGTCTTCAGCAACTAAGCGGAAATGCCAATCAAGGGATTCATCGCCTTCTGTTGTTTGTAAGACCATTTCATTTTCGGTTCGTGACATAATCTTGTATTGATGATTTCCGCCCACATAAAACGAAATAAATCCGATCCCCGTTAGGTTAATGGTCTCTTGTCCGCCAGGAGCAGAAAGTGTCCAGTTTTCGGAATAATCATCCAGTGGATAGTGGTCAATTTCGCCCAAATCATTCGCCACTTCACCAGAAGGGCCAATATCAGTATTGAGGTATTCTTCAAATCAAAAAATTGTTCCCTTCGTGATATGCGTAAACGTGACATCAACGTTGAAAATAAATCGATCGTCGTACATTCCTGTATAGGACTTCTCACCTGGACTAGCCGAATACCAAGAAAAGGGATCATCGCCCAAGCCTGGACCAAGTCCAAAGTGGTCTGGACCGTCACTTTTCATTTTCCAAGTACGCTTATCGTTTAGGTGCAACATCATGAGTAGGTCTTCTGGCGGTTCGTACAATACCAACACCTGTAAGGTTTCCACTAGTGAAGATTGAATTCCAGCGGTGCCAATGGCAACTATATTTATGGTATATTCCTGTAAACCAGAAGTAGTAAAAAGGTGTTCCAATCTTCCGCTAGGCGAAATATGCTCAACGCCGTTGATAATGTATTTGAATGCGAGTGCATTTTTGGCAGTTGCGTTTAAAACAACCTCGCCCGTTCCCGCTCCATAGGGGTTTGCTGCATCGGCTCCAATAATTTCGGCACTGAAGTTTATTTCAGAAGGAACAATAATGTCGCCAAATTCATAATTTTCGTCACTAGTACACGAAACCAAAATAAGTGCAAGCACTGCGGTGTTTATAAAAATTAACTTTTTCATCTTATTCAGCTACTAATTGAATGTTATCAAAATAATATACGCTATCATCACAAGTCTCACCTTTGTCAAAATAGATGAGTATTCTTGTAATGGTGCCGCCGTGGTAGGCGCTTAAATCGAACGTAAGTTTTTCCCAGGCGGCGGATTTGGTCGTGCTTTGGGTAATATTAAACACTTGTGATCCTACAAAAAGTATGTTGACATCAACGGTTTGTTCGCCATATAAGTCTATCGTAAAGGTGTCTGAGTCCGCTGTTATTGAAAAGGGCGTAGCAAACAATTTTAAAAGTCCTGCGAATGCAGTGCAACCACTCACCCGAACAACCTCTTGTACGTTACAACTCGTATTGGAAAGGGATAGTGCCGGATTACTTACTGTCTTCGTGGTAAGTCCACCAATAGCAGAAAAAGTTTTAGCATACTTGTCTAAAAAGGTAATATGCAAAGGACCTGCACTGGCATCCATATTTTCTTCTGTCTCCACTATACAGGAAGACAGCACAAAAAAGGAGTCCGTTATTTCTGCAGCACGAACACCAGATGCGGAACGGGCTACAATTTTAACTTCATAATCTCCCGTGTCATACACGTGATTAATTACTGTTCCTGCTGAAATTTCCTGTACTTCAGAGCCATCGCCTAAATCCACTTCAAAGGAACTTGCACCATCGCCATAGGGCGCAATGCTCACATTCCCAGATAAATCTAAAGAAACGCTGGTCAGCACCGAAACATTGGTTGGTGCTTGTTGAAAATCAGCAAATGAGGTATCGCGTAACTGCTCTGAGTCGCAAGCACTGAATGTTGCTGCGATACATAATAAGGTAACTATTTTTATTCGTCTCATATCAATCGTATAACATTAATATCCAGGGTTTTGTTCCCAATTATTTCCTGCAAGTTCAATCTCAACCTGTGGAATTGGAAAGAGCTCGTGTTTTCCTTCCTGAAAATTCGGGATGAAATTTTTGGCTTGCCCTGTTCGGACAAGGTCAAAAAAGCGGTGTCCTTCGCCAACAAGCTCCAGTCTTCGTTCGGCAAAAATGGCTTGATCAAGTGCCGTACCGGTTAATGAAGTAACTTCAAAATCCGAATTGCCATAAGCCCTTGCCCTAACTTGGTTTAGGTAATCCCGTGCGATAGACGGATTTGGCGTTGTTTTTTTGTTGTGTGCTTCGGCAGCCATCAACAACACATCCGCATACCTAATGGCACGGTAGTTATTTGGATTTGTAAGGTTTGGATCAGGGATATTGGCATCTCGTTTTCGCGGTAAATATTTGCGGTTAAAAAAGCCCGTATGCTCATTCCCTTTTCCATAGGTAATGGTAATTCCCAGAGCTGCCCAATCTTCTACCCATTTTTCGATATTTAGTATCGCAATATCTCTTCGGGTGTCTGCAGCATTAAACGCATCGTAGGCTTCTTGCGTAGGCACATTAAAGCTATAGCCCGACTCGAATCTTGGGCCATAAGGACTACCCAC
The DNA here is from genome assembly GCA_030828025.1 of Flavobacteriaceae bacterium. Taxonomy (GTDB): domain Bacteria; phylum Bacteroidota; class Bacteroidia; order Flavobacteriales; family Flavobacteriaceae; genus UBA7446. The sequence continues at coordinate 15,726 of JAURDG010000005.1, forward strand.
ATATTTTCTGATTCCTGAGTACCCAACGGCTATATTTCCTTCGACACAAGCAAAACATTCGAAACTTCCACCTTCCATATCGGAATATTGCACTTCGAAAACCGACTCTACACTGTTTTCGTATTGGGCAAACAACGCATGTGCACTTGCATCGGAAATTGTTAAGTCAATCGGCTTGTTTTCCACAGCATCTTGTTTGGTCGCCGCCAGTTTAATTTGGTTGTGATCAACAACTATCGCATAATAGGTGGCACCACTCGTAAGCCCCGCCAAAGGCGCTGCACTTTCATATTTCACTGCTTTTCCTGTCAATAAAATATGATCTTTTAACTCGATGATGTCCGTATCAAAATCAACATGGTTAGGGTCATCATCCGTTGGGTTTGGATTGTATTGAAAATCGAATGTAGTATCGTTTTCAAACAAATCCGCATAGTGTTCCACCAAGCTGTAATTGTTGCTGTTGATGACTAAATCTAAAGTCGCTGCTGCATCGTCAAATTTGCCTTGATATAAATATATTTTACCCAAAAGAGCTTGGGCGGCTCCTTTTGTAGCTCTTCCAACAAGCAAATGGGTTTCTGGCAAAACACTGGCTGCGTAAATTAAGTCCTTCTCCAGCTGAGTATAGATGTCAGCTACAGGAGTGCGTGGTAACGAAAACTGATCGCCATATTGAATGCGTTTGTCCACAACCATGGGCACCGCACCAAACCACTTGACGAGTTCAAAGTAATAATACGCACGAAGGAAGTGTGCCTCAGCAACTATGATTTCTCGACCATCAAAATCGGTTTTATCACGAAACTCAACAATAAAGTTAGCCCGATTTATGCCCGCATACATCCACTTAAAAATATCCCGTAATTGCGCATTGTTAGGCGTATGTATCATGTCATCAATCTGCTGATATCCGGGAACGTCGGTAGCACTTTCGCCACCACAAAGCGTATTGTCGGAGGCAATCTCGCCCAAAATGGCACTTTGATAGGTCATGCCCAAAAGATCATAAGCACCTATTAGCGCATCGTAATAATCAGCTTCTGAATTAAAAAAGGCTTCCGAGTTTTCATCTTTTGAGTCAACATAGACAAACTCATCACTACATGAAGTCAGCGTTGCCAAAAAAGTAAAAGCAATAATAAAGTTGTGGTTTATTTTCTTCATGATTACTAAAATTTAATATTTAATCCTAAGGAATATGTTCTTGGGTTGGGATAAAACCCTTGGTCAAACCCGCCGCCAATAGGCGCACCTGAAGAGGTAGTAGGATCAAAACCAAAGTATTTGGTAAACGTAAAGGCATTGTTTACCGACATATAAAATCTCAAGGATTCTACATCCAAGAAATTGTTGTCAAACGAGTACCCAAGCTGGATGTTTTGTACCCGAACAAATGATCCGTCTTCTACATAAAAGTCAGAAAAACGGGTGTTTGGGTTGGCCGCCGTAGTAACTCTAGGCGTGGTGTTGGACGTTCCAGGACCATGCCAACGATTAAGTGTATAGGCAGGTCTGTTGGTCAGCTTTCCGTAACGCTCA
>JAURDG010000181.1 GCA_030828025.1 Flavobacteriaceae bacterium
AAAAATTCCCAAACATATCCTCGGTTTCCAATATTCTTGTGCTCTCAGGAAGCATGAGCCCAATTACTGAAGCTCAAATTAATTATGCATTACAACATGGTTTTAAGGATGTGGAAATTGATCCATCACTATTGTTCGCCTCGAATGATGAAGTAGAAGAAGCCGTTGAATATCTTTGTGAAATGGCTGTTGATTTTATCCAGCAAGGAGCAAGCGTACTGATAAACACAACTAAGGGAAAAGATGATTTGCGCATTAAAAAATTAAATGAATTGATAGCCCAATCGAATTGGTCTGCTCCCGAAATCAAAAATGAAATACCAAAACGATATGGCCAGCTTATGGGGCAATTGGCCAATGCGATTCTAAAGAAAACAACCCTAAATCGTCTGGTAGTTGTCGGGGGAGACACATCAAGCTATGTAGCTAAAACGCTTGGGATAACAGCGGTAGAAATGATCACGCCTTATGTCAACGGTGCACCGATTTGCAGCGCAATTGCCGAAAATCAACCCATTCATAACAAACAAATTAACATCAAAGGAGGCCAAGTGGGTGAGGCCACTTATTTTGTAGATCTCCTCAACAACAAAACACATGAATATGAGTAAAACATTAGCACTGATTCACACCTCTGCAACTTTGGTTCCATTATTTGAAGATTTAGTAAAAGAATATTTGAGTCATATAGACCTTAAGGTGTTCACTATTGTTGACGATAGTTTAATTAAAAACACCATTGCAAAAAATAAACTCACAGCCAACACCCAAAAACGGCTTATTAATTACATCATTTCTGCAGAAGAGGCAGGTGCAGACTATATCATGGTTACTTGCTCTTCTGTAGGGCCTGCAGTAGAAATGGCCGAAAAATTAGTTTCTGTTCCAGTACTAAGAGTCGATTTACCTATGGCAGATCAGGCGGTAAATTCAGGCTCAAAGATTGGGGTTTTAGCTACCTTGCCAACTACCTTAGCGCCAACGACTGATTTGGTAAAAAGAAGGGCAATTGCCTTAGATAAGCAAATAGAAATTAACGCCAAATTATGTACAGGCGCTTTTGAAGCGTTGATGCGTGGCGAACCTCAAACTCATGATGAAATTGTAGCAAAAGCACTTCTAGAACTTGCTCAAAGTGTTGATGTTATTGTACTTGCCCAAGCATCGATGGCACGTGTGGTTAATCAACTAGATGAGCAACTAAAAACCGTACCTATTCTAGGAAGTCCTGTCATTGCTATGAACTATCTAGCTAACATTTTGTAAGATGGTAAAATACTTCAGATTTAGTCTTTATGCTTTTCCAGTTTTGTTGCTATTGTTGGTTGTTCTTATTGTCTTTAACGCCATGGCGTATGTGCCGTTGATTAGCCTATTGGCTGCTGTTTGCTTAGCACTTGGTCTTTCCCAAATTAAAAAATTAAAGATGTATCAGTACACCGCATGGATTATTGTAGCGATTGTACTTGGTATGTTTTATCCGTCCATGCTTTTGGATGTACCAATCATAAATTCAAATGGTAAAGCACTAAACTTATTGATAGTACAATTGGTCATGTTTGGCATGGGTACTCAAATGAGCATTAGCTATTTTAAGCATATTCGAAAGATGAAAAAGGCAGTTATTGTAGGCCTGTTGTGCCAGTTTAGTATCATGCCTTTAGTCGGCTTTTTGTTGACTCGTATTGTTTCTTTTGAGCCAGAAATTGCAGCTGGGGTGATCTTGATTGGGTGTTGTGCAAGCGGCTTAGCTTCAAATGTAATGGCTTATTTGGCAGGTGCCAATCTAGAACTTTCCATTACCCTTACTGCAGTGGCTACTTTATTGGCTCCTATTATGACTCCACTTTTGATGAGTCAACTTGTAGGGACTGATGTTAACATCAATTTTAGTGATATGTTTTTTAACATCATAAAAATTGTGGTTGTTCCTATAGGTGCGGCTTTGTTGTTTGATTATTACAAAATGGGATCCGCTCGTGTGCGAAAAACAATTCGACGCCTTGGGATTTTTATTTTGAGTTACCTCTTTTTATTTTTTACGATAACCTATGGATTTGACAAAGAAATGAATGCTAGCTATATGAAATATCTGGGGTTGTTTCATTACCTATGTGGCGCAATAATCTTTGGGTTGTTGTTTTATTTTCTTTCTAAAAAAATTAAAAAAATAGTTTTATGGATGCCCTATGTGTCTATGGGTGGTATTATTTATTTTACTGCAATTACTATATCGCAAAGCCGTGATTATTTGATGCAAATAGGTTTGCTGTTGCTTGTGGTAGCCATGATTCATAATATGTTAGGTTATTTTTTCGGGTATGGTTTGAGCCGATTAGCCGGATTAAGTATTAAAGACTCTCGAACAATTGCATTAGAGGTTGGCATGCAAAATGGTGGCATGGCCTTTGGATTGGCAGGTGCACTTAACAAGCTGGCTACTTTAGGCTTAGCGGCAGCTGTATTTAGCCCTTGGATGAATATATCTGGATCATTACTGGCAAATTATTGGAAACGGACTCGTGACCGAAATTGAGTAACTGTAATTTTATTTATATCCAAACAAGTAGTTCAATCCAAATTGAATATTTCCAGAATTTAGTTTTTGTATCTCACCAAAAATACTGGAAACATTATCAGTAGCTACGTATAGTTGAAAACAGGCTAAACGGATTGCGAAATTTGCTCCGAAAGTAATGTCATCATGTAAGCCGCTATCTATTGCAAGGACGCCGTATGTGATATTTTTTAACGTCCTATTATAACCTAATGCGTAGCTTGGTTTAAGGTTAAAGTTATCAAAGGGCTTGAAAAATGATGTTGTAAAAACCCCTTTTGATGAAAGTTTATATTTAGCTGTGAAATAAAGAGTAGTTCTAAGTGTTGTTTTAAAGCTATTTTGTGTTTCTTTAGTCCCTATAATATCCTTCAAAGCACTCTCAATTTCTTCTAAAATACCATTATCAGTCTTTAAATCTACACCATTATAGTACGCTGCGCTAGTGTCGTCAATACTATAATTTTTAACATTTTCAGTCCAATTAATATAACCGACATCATTTAGTGCAGCTTCGATGGAAAACTTATTGTTAACTCGGTAATTAGCACCAATATCAAACCCGAATCCACTGTT
>JAURDG010000093.1 GCA_030828025.1 Flavobacteriaceae bacterium
ACCTAAAATTTACAACCACAGAAGAGTTTAAGGATGACAAAAGCTGAAATTGTATCAAATATTTCCGAGAAATTAGGAGTTGAAAAGAGTGATGCGCAAGCCATTGTGAATCATTTTATGAAAGAAGTACGAGGTGCCATGGAATCTGGTGAGAACGTTTATTTGCGTGGATTTGGCAGTTTTATTATTAAAACTAGAAAAGCCAAAAAAGGACGCAATATTTCCAAAAACATTACCATCGATATTCCAGCACATAACATTCCATCATTTAAACCTGCAAAGGTTTTCTTGGAAAAAGTAAAAACTAAAGTGGCCGTTAAGTAACGTTCACATCATATTAATTATTAGATTATAACCTATGCCAAGTGGTAAAAAGAGAAAAAGACACAAGGTAGCTACGCATAAGCGTAAAAAAAGAAGTCGCGCAAATCGACATAAAAAGAAAAAATAATTTTTCTACTATTTCTTGAACATCAATGTTCTTTGACATGAAATTACTATTGGAGCTGTTCCCTCTAATTTAATTTCCCCATATATAAATTGTTCAATATGTTCTGCCCTGATGCAGAACAATAAAAATCATTATTGTGAGTAAAGAACTTATTATTCGTTCGCGATCCTCTGCAGTTGATTTTGCCTTACTAAAAGACGGTAAGCTCGTTGAGTTTCACAAAGAAGTTGAAGATAACAAATTTCATGTAGGAGATATTTTTTTAGCAAAAATTAAAAAAACCCTATCTGGTTTAAATGCTGCGTTTGTAGATGTTGGGTATGAGAAAGATGCTTTTTTACACTATCATGACCTCGGTCCAAAAGTATCTACCCTATTAAAGTTTATCAAGCATGCTGGTTCTGGAAAAATCAAAGACTTTTCCTTAAAGAACTATCCCTTAGAGCCTGAAATCAATAAAGATGGTGTCATAACAGACGCTGTTCAGGCCAATCAATCTTTACTTGTGCAAATTATCAAAGAACCCATCTCCACCAAAGGACCCCGTATCAGTTCGGAATTGTCCTTGGCGGGTCGGTATTTGGTTTTGGTTCCGTTTTCTGATCGGGTATCTATGTCCCAAAAAATTTCTACCCGAGAAGAAAAAAACCGCTTAAAAAAGCTCGTCATGAGTATTAAGCCAAAAGGGTTTGGTGTCATTATCCGAACCGTGGCTGAAGGCAAAAAGGTAGCTGAACTAGATAAAGACCTCGAAGACCTTTATCAACGTTGGGTTAACATGTGTAAGAAAATTCAAAAAGCAGATTATCCCTCTAGAGTACTTAGTGAGCTCAATAGAGCTTCCTCTATTTTACGGGATATTTTTGATGATGAATTTACGGGAATTCACGTAGATGACGCTGAGTTATTAGCTGAAGTTAAAGAGTACCTGGAGCAAATTGCTCCAGAGAGCACAAATATTGCCAAACTCTTTAAAAGTCAAGTGCCTATTTTTGAGCATTTTGGAATTGAACGGCAAATCAAAGCCTCCTTTGGGCGGACAGTTTCCATGAACCGAGGAGCTTATTTGATAGTCGAACACACCGAAGCACTACATGTAATTGATGTCAATAGCGGCAACCGATCGAACAAGGCAAAAAATCAAGAAGATACTGCCTTGGAAGTAAATATGATTGCTGCCACTGAAATAGCACGCCAACTTCGTTTGCGTGATATGGGTGGTATTATTGTGATTGATTTCATTGATATGATTCGTCAAGAAAACAGAAAGAAGCTCTTTGAACATTTCCGTCAAGAGATGGACAACGATCGTGCGAAACACAAAATTTTGCCACCAAGCAGAATTGGTCTGATTCAAATGACACGACAGCGTGTTCGTCCCGAAATGGACATCAAAACTAGCGAGCCAAACCCCAACATTAACGGAGAGGTTGAAGCACCAATTGTTTTGATGGACAAAATAAATGCGGACTTGGAAAAAATCTTAGCGAACCCGAAACACAGAAAGAAGAAAATAGTATTGCATATACATCCTTTTATCGCTGCCTATGTAGCAAAAGGATTTAAATCTCAACGCATGAAGTGGTACTTTAAGCACAACAAGTGGATTAAAGTTGTTCCACGGGATGCCTATACTTATTTACACTACCGATTCTTTGACGAAAAAGGAAAAGTGATGCACATTTAAACAAAAAGCGGCCTTATGGGCCGCTTTTTTTATTTTAGCCCAATATGAAAAATCCGCTAACTGTAACCGAAGCACTCGAAAAGCTACGCACCTATTGCGTCTACCAAGAACGTTGCCACAAAGAAGTAAAAAACAAACTTTATCAATTGGACATGATTCCACAAGCGATAGAGCAAATTGTCGGAACACTTGTCGCCGAAAATTACCTCAACGAAAGTCGTTTTGCGCAGCAGTTTGCGCATGGGAAGTTTTCCATCAAACACTGGGGAAAAATCCGCATTACCAAAGAATTAAAAGCCCGAAACATTTCAGACTACGATATCCAAAAAGCCCTAAAAGCCCTTGACACCGATGCATATTTGACCAAAATCGAAGCCATTAGCGAAAAAAAATGGGTACAGTTGTCTCAAATATCAGTGCAAGCAAAAAAGGAAAAACTATACAATTACCTAGTGTATAGAGGCTGGGAAACTGCATTAATTTATGAGCAAATAAACAGGCTTAGTGCAAAAAACTAGAAGGAACAGCGAAGCCCCAGAACGCCATGCGCTTTAGGCATAGGAATTAGGTTTTCGAAATAATCAGCATTAAATAAATTACGTCCTTGAACTTGAATACCCCATTTTTCGGTACCGTATTCCAGTTGGGCATTTACCAATTGATAATCACCACCCAAGGCTCTAGAAGCATAACGGTAGGATAGGCTCGAAGACAAACGGCTAGAAAGCGATTGAACAGCCTGAACATTTACATTGTGCCTTAATGAATTAAGCGCATATCTAGAGTTTACGGTTTTGGTATAATCGTCATGGATATAGCTGTAAGAAAGCGTCAACGAATGTGGCGTTGTCAGCGAAGCACCATAGGTAAAGGTAGCGTTTACTTCGCCTCCTTGTGTGGTTACTTCTTGAACATTTGATGCCAACCATTTTGGATCACCAACAATCACTTCTACATAATCAATCAAATCTTTGCTGTTCCGCTGAAAAATAGCCGACTCAAGTGATAGTTTTTCAGAAGTATAACGAAAGGCTAACTCATGGCTTAATGCTTGCTCAGGCTTAAGGTTTGCATTTCCTATCGCTTGGGGTCCATTATAATATAAATCGGTATAGGTCGGCACACGATAAGTATAGCCTGTGTTAAAGGTAAACTTTGCTTTTTCATTTAACCTGAAACCTATATCCATTCCAGGATAAAAAAATGTGTCAACATCCGAAAAATGACTTAACGCAAAACCAGGTGTAATACTGATGTCCGACAAATTAAACTGATGCTCGAAAAAGAGGTGTCCAATCGTCCGTCCGTGTTGTCCAAGATTATTGGATTGAATAGATACGCTAGAAACTTCAGCACCAAATCCAGTAACGTTGCCGTTGTCATAGGCTATTTTGACATCAACGGAAGCGCCTATTTTGTTGTTGATGTGCATGTTGCGATACGCACTTGGATCCGTGCGGATGTAGATGTATTCATCTTGTCCACGTTTCCAAAATATCCTTGGTGTCCATGAAGTTTTCGCACCAGAAAAAGTAGTACTCAAAGCCACAAGGCTACTCTGCGTTTCTTCATACTGATTTTTTCCTCTTTCTGTGGTAATGCCATAAAAACCATTGGCTCCAAAGTAACGTTCGTTAAGCATGGTCATCAGCTTTACTTTTTGGGAATCTCCAAAAATACTGTGTGAAAAAAAGTGGCGGTTGTTTAAATCGGTATTGTACCGATAACCATCGCTAGTCAACTTAGAAACATGAAAAAGGTGTTGTTGGCCCTCTTGTGCTACTTGAGCCGTTACACCTAAGTGATTTGTATTAAAGCTCCCTTGACGAACGCTTAGTGTTGCGCCACTGTTGCCCCCTTTTTTGGTCACAATATTGATTGCACCCGTAAACGCATTTTGTCCGTAAATACGTGCCGCAGGTCCCTTGACGATTTCTATTCGTTCAATTACTTCAAGTGGTATGGCACTGTTGAGCGTATGATGTCCTGTTTGTGGGTCGTCCACACGAATGCCGTCAATAAGCAATAGGACTTGGTCAAAAGTTCCGCCACGCAAATACACGTCTGCTTGTGCACCCTCAATCCCTTGACGTCTAATATCAAGACCTGCCTGAAAACGTAACACATCAGCCAAGGTGGTAAACGGAGTTTCCGCTAATTGTTGTGCTGTAATTACAGTTACCGATTTGGAATCGTCTGCAAAAGGAATATTTAGTCTAGGAGAAGAGACAACTACCTCGTCTAGTTTGGTTTGTCCAAAAGCTTGCTGGGCAAATAAAAAAATGACACAAAAGAAAGGCGAAATATGCTTCATAAAATCAGTGTTACGCTACAAAAATGAAGAAATAAGATCAGATAGTGTGCTAATCGACAAACAAAATGATTTTATTGTCGTTCATTTCGAGTGTTCCACCGTTGTTAAGGGTAATGAATGTATCATTCCCTTTATGGTCAAATTGCGCTTGAAATTCTTTTGAAATAGCTACGTTTCCTTGAATTTTGACGGTGCCGACTGCTAAAGAAGAAACAATGGGCGCATGATTGTTTAATACCTGAAAAGACCCTTGAACGCCAGGGACAGAAACAGAAGTTACTTCTCCTTGAAACAGTGTGGCTTCTGGGCTAACAATTTCTAAATACATACTCCTTATGCGTTTGCTTCTGCAAGCATTTTTTCACCAGCTTCGATAGCTTCTTCGATGGTTCCCTTAAGGTTAAATGCCGCTTCTGGAAGGTGATCTAACTCTCCGTCCATAATCATGTTGAACCCTTTAATAGTGTCTTTGATATCAACCAATACACCCGGAATACCCGTAAACTGCTCGGCCACGTGGAACGGCTGCGACAAGAAACGTTGCACACGACGTGCACGTGCTACCGCTAGTTTGTCTTCTTCAGAAAGTTCTTCCATACCAAGAATCGCAATGATGTCTTGCAATTCTTTGTAGCGTTGTAAGAGCTCTTTTACACGTTGTGCACAGTTATAGTGTTCATCCCCTAAAATTTCAGAGGTCAGGATACGTGAAGTAGAATCTAATGGATCTACAGCAGGATAAATTCCAAGTTCGGCAATTTTACGTGAAAGTACTGTAGTCGCATCCAAGTGGGCAAAGGTCGTTGCCGGTGCGGGGTCGGTAAGATCATCCGCAGGTACATAGACCGCTTGTACAGAAGTAATCGAGCCTTTTTTGGTTGAGGTAATACGTTCTTGCATCGCTCCCATTTCCGTAGCAAGTGTAGGCTGGTATCCTACCGCTGAAGGCATGCGCCCAAGAAGCGCCGATACTTCAGAACCTGCTTGTGTAAATCGGAAAATATTGTCCACAAAGAAAAGTACATCTTTCCCTTGGTCAGAACCAGCTCCATCACGGAAATACTCAGCAATGGTTAATCCAGAAAGTGCCACACGTGCACGTGCTCCTGGAGGTTCGTTCATCTGTCCAAACACAAAGGTCGCTTTAGAATCTTTCATGGCTTTCTTATCTACTTTGGACAAGTCCCAACCGCCATTTTCCATAGAGTCCATAAATTCGTCTCCGTATTTGATAATACCAGACTCAAGCATTTCACGCAACAAGTCGTTTCCTTCACGAGTACGCTCACCTACTCCAGCAAATACAGAAAGTCCACCGTGTCCTTTAGCAATATTGTTAATCAATTCTTGGATCAATACTGTTTTTCCTACACCGGCACCACCAAATAATCCAATTTTACCTCCTTTTGCATAAGGCTCAATAAGGTCAATGACCTTGATACCGGTAAACAAAACTTCGGTAGAAGTAGAAAGATCTTCAAAGGCAGGTGCTTGTCGGTGAATCGGAAGACCATCCTTTCCTGTTTTAGGCAGGTCG
>JAURDG010000080.1 GCA_030828025.1 Flavobacteriaceae bacterium
CAATAATCAACATGATGATATACACCTGAACCAGCCGCCACAAATATGCCCGTAGCTCCATAGAGCTTAGCGAATCATCATCAAAATAAGGCACATAAATAATGGCGAGTGGTGCTCCCTTTTTATCAAATATATAAAAGTAAGAAGACCGTGTTCGAATCCCGTTATCGCTACGGACATCAATGTAGTGGTCATTGGGGTTTTCTGCCAATTGACGCAGCACCTCTTCGGGAAGCGGTTGGGTGGCTATAGGCGACGTGTTCTCATCCAAAGGAACCCTCGTTCCATTAAGGCTATACACCCTAAAATTAATGTTCAGTACGTCTGAAGTTTGCGCTACATGACCAGCAAAAATTTGTGCAGTATTTTCGGGTATAAGTTGATAGGTGCTATCGTCAAGTAAGTAAGCAAGGCGTTTTTTTAGCTGATTTTCTTTGCGCTGCAAACGCTGCTCATGGTAGGTGTTGGATTGTTCGCTATACTGAAAAATGGTAACGCCTGCCATAAGCAATGATGCCACAAGCACCACCGAAACAAGCGCTGTGAAGATTCGTGCGCGAAGAGAAAGCAAACGCATAACTACTGTTTAGTGGTTCGAAGCCGTTTGTACAGGCGTATTCCCAACACCAACAATAATGCCAAACCAACAAGGCCGAAAAGTCCAAAAAGCCAATGAGCGCTGTTCTTCAAAATAGCTAAAAATACCACCGCAAATAAAATTAAGGTTGCACCCTCGTTCCAAAAGCGAAAAAAAGTAGCGCTATGTCGAAATGTACCGCGCAAAAACTCTTTGTATAACAAATACGTTTTAATGTGATAAGCAACCAACAGACCCACAAAAATAAGTTTAATGAGCATCCATGATTTCGTAAGTAAGAAGGGTTTTATTCCCAACATCCACAAGGCAAAAATGATTCCTAAAATTGCCGAAGGTACCGTAATAATCTTCCAAAGGCGCCGCATCATTAGCTGAAGTTGCGGAATCAAAATATTAGCCTCGTTTTCGGGGCGTTGGTTTGCTTCAACAAGGTAAACCATAAGGCGTGGTATATAGAACAAACCCGCAAAATAAGTGATAACAAATATTAAATGTAATGCTTTTATGTATTCGTAATAGTCCACGTCAAACAATTGTTCTAAAGGTACGCCTTTTTAAGTATTTATGAGGCTGTTGCCCACTCATCAATCCACCGACTAAGTACATTTACCCAATCTTCACGATCGTTGATGCAGGGAACGACATGCAATTCATCTCCTCCCTTTTCTTCAAAATCTTCCTTGGCTTCCATGCCTATTTCCTCTAAAGTTTCCAAACAATCCGAGATAAAGGCTGGCGTGACAACCGCCATATTTTTTGTTCCGTTCTTAGCAAAAGATTCAACCGTTTTATCGGTATATGGACGCAGCCATTTATCGCCAGCAAGGCGTGATTGAAAAGAGGTAGAAAAACTTCCTGGTTTTAGTTCCAAATATTCGGCAACTTGCTTGGTTGTCTCATAGCACTGATGGCGATAACAGTACGTGTGCGCTTCGGAAGGTGTTTGACAACAAGATCCGTCAATTTTACAGTGCGAATTGGTCACATCCGACTTGCGAATATGTCGTTCAGGAACGCCATGATAGGAAAAGAGCAAATGTTCCCATGGCTTATCCTGTAAATACTCTTGAATGGAGTGAGAAAGTACCCGAATATAGTCTTGATGGTGGTAAAAAGCAGGAAGATGCGTAAAGCGCATGTGCGGATACTCTTTAGCCCGAATTTCTTCTGCCAACACCAAAATGGTTTCGGTAGTTGCCATGGCATGCTGCGGATAAAGTGGAATGAGCAAGACCTCATCTATCCCTTTATCGTGCAATTCTTTTAAGCCTGTGGCGATAGATGGTTCGCCATAGCGCATTGCTAAAGCAATAGGAATAGATGTTTTTTGCGCTACTTTTTCTTGTAGGCGTTCAGAAAGCACAATCAGTGGAGAACCTTCGTCCCACCAAATCTTTTTATAGGCTTTTGCCGATTTTTTGGGACGGGTATTAAGGATAATTCCTTTGACCAAAAAGGTGCGGAACCACTTGGGCACATCGATAACCCGCTCGTCCATTAAAAATTCTTCCAAATAGGGCTTGACGTCCTTAGGGGTTGGACTTTTTGGTGAGCCTAAATTCACCAGAAGTACTCCTTTCATAGCTTTATTTTTCGTTACGAAGATACAGACAATAGGTATTTTTTGGGAGTTGTGCCAAACTTCTTTTTAAACGCATCAATAAAATGACTTGAATTGCTGTAGCCAAGCTGTAGTGCGACCTCGTTAACATTATAAGAACCCGAAACCAATAGCTGCCGCGCATGATTCATCTTATGATCCAATAAAAATTGGTAAACACTGCTACCATACAACTGCTTAAACCCTTCTTTTAGTTTTTTAAGGCTTATGCCTACTTCATCCGAAAGTTCTTGTAAACTCGGAGGAGCCGTCATTCTGTCCAACATTATCTGCTTGGCATTACGGATTTTTCGCACGTTTTCTTCATCAACCAAAAACGGACATTCCGTCAAATCGGTAGCTTCTGTTGGAAAAAAATAAAGACTCAACAACTCGTAAACCTTTCCCTTTAAGTACAGCCTACTCATAAGTGCGTTTGGGTGGTGTTGCAAAATTTGACTTAGCACGACAGCCATAGAAGGCGAAAAAACATGGTCTTTGTAGTATTTTTTGTTGATGTTTTCTTCTAAAAGAAAACTAATTTGATTGGCTTCTTGAGAGAATAAACTATGAAACTTTTTAATCGAAATAAGCACAGTAACCAATTGGGTGTTGGCAACAACATCAAGCTCCATAGGCAGCTCTCGCTGTGGGTTATACAACAACAACACATGCTCGTCCATCAGTGGCAGCTGATAACCTCCTTGATTGAAGTTAAACACAGCACTTCCCTTAAAACAAAAATGAAACTGAATCAAGCTGGCATCAACATGACGGATTATCGTTTTGGGCGCATTGGCGGTGTTCTCATACGTAAGTACAGAAAACCCATCTTCTATAAGCTGTTCTATTTGAGGACTTAGAGCGGTATTTTTGTGCTGCGGCATAATCGGACTTCTTACTTTGACAGAACAAAAATACAAAGAAAATATTGCTTTTTTCAAGTTGTTTTGGGCAACCTGATAGCGTTAGAAAAAGTACTTTTAGCGGTATTTTTTAAAAAATAGGAATATTACTTTTGTCCAGCAACTAAACGTCAGATATGCCGGCAACGGATATGTTTTTCTGTATAGGTCTCAGCTACAAAAAAGCGAATGCCACATTAAGGGGGAAATTTAGCATTACTACAAAAGCTAAGCCGTTTTTATTAGAAGACGCACGAACTCAAGGTATTCGGTCGTTAATGGTAAGTTCTACCTGTAACCGAACAGAATTATACGGCGAAGTTGACGATGCACAGAAACTTATTGACCTACTCTGTACCCATTCTCAAGGAACGCCAGCAGACTTTGAAGCTGTAGGCACCATCCGTAAAGGGCAAGCGGCAATAAAGCACCTCTTTAATGTTGGTACTGGCTTGGATAGCCAAATCTTGGGTGATTTTGAAATCATCGCACAGCTCAAGCAAAGCGTCAAATTGTCCAAAAAGAGCAACATGCTCAGCCCTTTTATGGAGCGTTTGTTCAATGCGGTGTTGCAAGCAAGTAAGCGCATCAAAACCGAAACCGAGCTGTCTTCAGGAGCGACTTCTGTTTCCTACGTCTCTGTCCGCTATATGCTCGACAACATCATAGATCTTGACAACAAAAAAATTGTCCTCTTTGGTCTTGGAAAAATTGGGCGAAATACCTGTGAAAACTTGGTAAAACATACCAAAAACAGCCATATTACACTTATCAATCGAACACGTGAACGCGCAGAGCAACTGGCAGGAAAATTTGCCATTGACGTAAAAGACTACGCTTCACTTCCTGTTGAAATACGAAACGCAGACATTCTTGTTGTCGCCACAGGTGCCGAACAGCCGACCATCTCCAAGGCCCTAATTCACTCTGAAAAACCCTTGCTTATTTTGGATTTGTCGATGCCCAAAAACGTACACACCGACGTATTAGAGCTGCCCAACGTTACCCTACTTCATCTTGACGAGCTCTCTAAAATGACCGACGAAACCCTAGCCTTGCGCAAGGCACATATCCCCAAAGCCAAAGAAATCATCGCTGAAACCTGCGCTGAATTTAATCAATGGCTGGAAACACGCAAATTTGCGCCTGCACTTATTGCTGTCAAAAAGCTGATGCAAGACATTCAACAGCAGGAACTGGAAGTGCAACGCAAGAAAAATCCTGCGATAGACGATCGCCAAGCGACAGCTGTTTCCGAAAAACTCATCCAAAAATTGACCAACCGTATGGCGAATCACCTCCGTGAGAGCGACAACACCCACGAAAGTGTCAAGGCCATAGAAACCTTGTTTAATATCTCGACACATGAATAGTCGGGTGCGTATCGGCACTAGAGGAAGCGCACTAGCCCTTTGGCAAGCACGATGGGTGCAAACACGCCTCCAATCGATTGGAATAAAAAGCGAGCTAGTCCCCATTGAATCTAGTGGCGACCAACAGCTACAAAAACCCTTGTACCAAATGGGTGTTCAAGGCATATTTACCAAAGAGTTAGATACTGCTTTATTGACAAAAGAGGTTGATTTGGTCGTGCACAGCATGAAAGATGTACCTACGCAACTTCCAGAGGGCATCGCCCTTGCCTTTGTGCCACAGCGCGGACCTCATGCCGATGTCTTTATTCCTAATCGCCCCGACTGGGAAAAGGAAGGCAGCACCATTGCCACCAGTAGCCTTAGACGAGCAGCCCAATGGCGATATGCCTATCCAACGCATTGTATTACAGACATTAGGGGCAATGTGCCAACACGCTTGAAAAAATTGAGCGAAAGCAATGCGCATGGAACCATCATGGCACAAGCTGGGCTGGAACGTTTGGACATGCTGCCGAGTAATGCCATTACCCTGGATTGGATGGTGCCAGCACCGGCTCAAGGGGCAATACTTGTTACGGGCTTGGCTTCAAAACCTGAACTTTTGTCCGCACTACATAAATTAAATGACGCAGAAACAGCCATATGCGTTGAACAAGAGCGTTCCTTTTTACGCACGCTTGAGGGTGGTTGTACCGCACCAATCGGTGCCCATGCAACCATCAAGGGAGATGTCCTTTATTTTAAAGGATGTGTGACCCATAAAGAAGGAAAAGAGCAATTGCTGTTTGAGGAAGAATTCGATGTTGCCGAAGAAAATATTGGGCGTATTGCCGCTGAACAACTCTTGGAACGTGGCGCAAAAAAGCTGATCGATGGCTAGGCCGCTTGTCATATCTACCAAAACACTAAGGCCTGAACTGCGCGAGCGCATTGTTCAGGCAGATCTTGCTTATCTAGCATACGATGCCATCAAAATCAACCCGGTTCCATTCGATCTGCCGAAGCCCCACGATTATATCATTTTAAGCAGTCAAAACGCCACAAAAATTGTCCTTGAACAAGTAAATGGGTTGGCCGACAAAATATTGCTTTGTGTGGGTAAAACATCAGAATCCTTGTTATCCAAAAAAGGCATAAAAACGCTGAAAACAGCCGAAAATATGGCAGAATTGGTTCGTTTTGTTGAAAAATTACCCAAAAACGCCTCTTTTTTGCACTTTTGCGGAAATCTCCGATTGCCGCTTTTAGCAACAAAAATGACAGAATGGAAACGTGATTTTTCCGAAACCATTGTTTACCACACCCATTTGGTAGAAAAACGCTTTGAATCGCCCGCTGATGCCTTGTTGTTTTTCAGCCCAAGTGGCGTAAAAAGCCATGAGCAGCATAACGACATCAGCAAAAGTTTATGCTTTTGCATCGGCAATTCCACAGCAAATGCTTTTACCCAAAAACCTAAAGAAATTTTTGTGGCAAATCAGCCACGTACCGATTTGGTGGTAGCAAAGGCTGTTCATTATTTTAAAAAAACACATTATGCTTAAAAACGACTTATTGCTACGTGCACTTAATGGTGAGCCCTTGTCTAGACCACCCGTGTGGATGATGCGCCAAGCCGGGCGCTATTTGCCAGACTTTATGAAGTTAAAAGCCAAATATGACTTTTTTACTCGTTGTCAAACACCAGAGCTTGCTACAGAAATCACGGTTATGCCCATTGACCAAATCGGGACAGATGCTGCGATATTATTTTCTGATATTTTAGTGGTACCGCAAGCGATGGACATCACGGTAGAAATGAAAGATGGTGTGGGTCCTTGGTTGCCCAACCCGGTGCGTTCTGCTGTGGCTGTTGCCAATATTGTCGTGCCAGACGTACAAGATCGTCTTCACTATGTGTTTGACGCTATCAGGCA
>JAURDG010000175.1 GCA_030828025.1 Flavobacteriaceae bacterium
AAAGACCCTATCGCTTTATATTGTGCATTACGTTGTGCTGTATGGAAGTTGTACCAGTATTGGATTGTATAAGTTTTATAAGCAATCCTTGGCTTGGGAAACTGCTGTAGTGGGTGCGCTGTGTTTTACGGTTGGGGTTACCGCAGTGGTGTTGCTTTATGCGACAATTGCAAAGCCTTGGGTGAAGACTGTTGGGCATAAGATTGTCAGGCTATGGCATCTCAAATTGTGATAACATCTCCCATTCTTATTTGGTCAACTTAAACATAAAATCTTCGGGAAAATATCCTTGTTGCGTCTAACAGCTTGGTAAAGGACTCTCGTTTCAACTGCACACAGTTCGGCAAGGTCAAAATCAAGCATAATACGCTGTCCGCGTAGCTCATAAATACTATGCTGTATGAGTTGTATATCCACCTTATACGGTATCAATCCAAACCCCAAAAAAGAAAAAATGAAATAGGTTGGCGTTCATTTAAACAATTCCGGGCTTGTTTAATGCTAAGTTAAAAAAAAATTAAGGCATAAAAAAAGGCGTTTAAAACGCCTTTTATATCTTTCTGCTGAAACCCATGCTACACATGAAGCGCACGGTCACCGGTTGCGGCTAAGGCGGCTTCTTTGACGGCTTCAGCATAGGTAGGATGGGAATGGCTCATACGCGCAATATCCTCGGCAGAAGCTCTAAATTCCATGGCGGTTACAGCCTCGGCTATAAGATCCGCTACGCGAGCTCCAATCATATGAACACCCAAAACCTCGTCGGTTTGTTTGTCGGCAAGAATCTTTACAAATCCATCAATATCCATACTGGCGCGAGCACGACCCAACGCCCGCATTGGAAACTGCCCGACTTTATATTCAACCCCAGAAGATTGCAATTGCTCCTCTGTTTTGCCTACAGCTGCTACTTCGGGCCAGGTGTAAATTACGTTGGGAATTAGATTGTAATCAATATGCGGTTTTTGACCTGCAATAATTTCTGCAACCATCACCCCTTCTTCTTCGGCTTTGTGAGCGAGCATTGCCCCACGTACCACATCTCCAATGGCATATATATTGGAGGCCGTTGTTTGTAGATGATCGTTGACCTCTATTTGTCCACGGTCTGTAACCACAACTCCTGCAGCTTCGGCATTCAAGCCGTCGGTATAGGGCTTTCTTCCTACAGAAACAAGGCAATAATCTCCCTCAAACGAAACAGTTTCTCCTTTTGGGTTTACTGCCGAAACAGTAACAGAATCTCCTTTGCGGCTTACATTGTTTACCTGATGAGACAAGTAAAATTTGACTTTTTGTTTTTTCAGTACTTTCATCAATTCTTTGGACAAAGACGCATCCATAACGGGAGTAATGCGATCTGCGTATTCAATCACAGAAACCTCTGATCCGAGGCGTTTGTACACTTGTCCCAGCTCCAAACCAATAACTCCTCCTCCAATCACAATCAAATGTTTGGGAATTTCTTTTAGAGACAAGGCTTCGGTAGAAGTGATAATTCGATCTTTGTCGATATTAATAAATGGCAAGTTAGCCGGTTTCGAACCGGTAGCAATGATGCTATTTTTTGCCTCAATAACCGTTGGTTTGTCTTTTCCATTATCAATCGAAACGTGCGTATTGTCCACAAAAGAACCCAATCCCTTAAAAACGGTAATGTTATTTTTATCCATTAAAAAATCAATTCCTTTGGTAGTTTGATCCACCACAGACTGTTTGCGGGCAATCATTTTTTCTAGATTGACATTGATTTCGCCGGGGATTTCAATACCATGCGTATCAAAATGCTTGATAGCATCTTCGTAATGGTGCGAAGAATCCAATAAGGATTTGGAAGGAATACAACCCACATTAAGACATGTACCTCCCAACGAATTGTATTTTTCTATCAACGCAGTTTTCATTCCCAGTTGAGCGCAACGAATAGCAGCAACATAGCCTCCAGGTCCAGATCCAATAATAGCAACATCAAATTGATTCATTTCTAATAATTTTAAACAAAAATACAAATGTTTTTAGGGATTCAGCCACACTTTTCTTTAAGAATTTTTGAAATAGTTGCACACATTTTGTTAAAATCGTAACATTACAAAACAAAATTGTATCCAAATGTCATCACCAACATCTTCTACCTATTCAAATCCTGAATTATCGCTTAAAGAGGCAATGCTACCTGTAGTGATTTTGGTGGTTTTATTGGCTTATAATGTTTTTGTTTTTGGAGACGACGCATTGAGCGGTTCCAATCAATTTATTTTGTTGCTTGGTGCGGCTGTGGCAGGGATAGTTGGTTTTTTCAATAAAGTCAACTACAAGAGCATGATTCAAAAAGTTGCTGGAAATGTTCAGTCAACCACAGGAGCTTTGATTATTCTGTTATTTGTTGGAGCACTCGCGGGGAGTTGGTTGGTGAGCGGCATCATTCCATCCATGATTTATTATGGATTAAAAATTCTGAACCCAACAATTTTTTTACCTGCTTGCATTCTGATTTGCGCAATCATTTCATTGGCAACTGGGAGCAGCTGGACAACTTCTGCAACGGTGGGTATTGCTTTGATAGGAATCGGAAAAGCCATTGGCCTTCCGGTTGGAATGGTTGCAGGGGCTGTTATTTCAGGAGCTTATTTTGGCGACAAGCTATCCCCTTTGAGCGATACCACAAATTTAGCGCCTGCTATGGCAGGATCTGAACTTTTTTCACACATACGCTATATGACTTATACCACCGTTCCCAGTATCGTTATTACCCTCATCGTGTTTGTGTTTTTGGGATTGGGATTTGAAGCGTCGGGAGACGTAAACACCGCCGAATTATTGAACGCCATTGAAAACACCTTTCATATCAGTGGCTGGTTATTTCTTGTTCCTTTGATTATCATTGTATTGATTATTAAAAAAACACCGCCCATTGTCGCCCTTCTGATTGGGTCCTTGTTGGGAGGATTGTTTGCCGTACTGTTCCAACCTCAACTAGTAGCACAAATTGGAGGCGGTACTTCATTGACCCTAGAAACTGCCTACAAGGGAATAATGAACGCATTGACGGTAGATACTCAAATCACAACCAACAACGACATTCTTAACGAATTGTTCACTTCTGGAGGAATGCGAGGAATGCTTGGAACCATTTGGTTGATTATTTGCGCAATGGTTTTTGGCGGTGTAATGGAAGCCATTGGAGCGCTTTCAAGAATAAGTTCCAGTTTGTTGCAATTGGCCAACTCTACTTTTTCGCTTTTTGCCAGCACAGTTGCCAGTTGCCTTGCAGTAAACCTAACGGCTTCGGATCAATATTTATCGATTGTGA
>JAURDG010000069.1 GCA_030828025.1 Flavobacteriaceae bacterium
ATAAGGAATGACGACGGTGATGTTGGGTTGCTTAGTCAATTAACTTTTTTTTGCGAATAGACCAGTAAACAAACCCACTAGCAACCCAACTATAAGAGATGGAATTAAAAAAAATATAAAATACCCAATGTAGAAATACTTTTGAATACTCTCTTGTTGTATCTGAATAATATTTTCGTCCAATTCTGGTTTTGCCTCACGGATTGCATCAGCCTGAATTTGAGCAAAATTAGCCGTGAAATCAGGTTCAAGTGTGTTTGAGTAAATCAATAAATGTAGAAAACCAATAATTCCAGAAACAAAAAATACACCAACACCTATTTTCAACGATTGCCCAATACTGAGTAATCCTCCGTTATTTTTTTTAAAACTTAAAATTGCCATGATAACCAGCACAACAGGAATAAGGTAACTTATAAATTGAATAACAGGTGATTGTTCATAGGTCATGTCCATAAAATGAAGCATCAGGCTAAATACAATGCCAATTGCTGCAGCAATAGCTCCAAATTTATAATTGTAGCTACCTAATTTGGGTTTAGTTGTCATAAGTTTTGTTTTTATGTGATAAGTGTATGGTAAATTTAGATAAAATAATTAAATTTGCAGCCCTTTATAAGGTAAAGTATTATGAAACAAGGTATCCATCCCGATAATTATCGCTTAGTAGCGTTCAAGGATATGTCTAACGAAGATGTATTCATCACAAAATCTACGGCTAACGCCAAAGAAACCCTTGAGGTGGATGGCGTTGAGTATCCGCTTGTTAAGTTGGAAATCTCACGAACATCACATCCGTATTATACAGGAAAATCAAAACTTGTGGATACGGCTGGTCGTATTGATAAGTTCAAAAACAAATACGCGAAGTTTAACAAATAAGCTACTCGTTTTTAAAGCAATATAAGCCTCCTTTGTGGAGGTTTTTTTATTTACACCTATCTTTGACCTATGCAATTATGTCTCTTTGACGGACCAAACCGTGCTGATTTACTGCCATTGGTGTTTACGCGCCCGGTTGCTGATTTGTTTTTGGGTGGTATGACCTTATCAAAACGCTGGTCGTTAGCTTTAGATGCATCGGTGGTCGCAGAGACTGAATCCTACCTTCAAACCAATACGCCCAGTTTTGATGTTGCGGTATTGGCAGGTTGTTTGCCAAACCCGACTTTGGCACAAGCAATCAAGGAACTAAAAGACGGGCAAAAAATTGTTGCAGCAGGACAACTGATTGCTTTTAAGGGCGCTAGCTCTTCTACTGCAGCAGAAATTAATGACTTTACGCTTGTTCCCATAGAGGAAACACCGATCGTGCTGCGGTTTCCTTGGGATTTATTTACACATAATGGGCAGGCAATCATCAACGACGCTGCTTACTTTGCAAAAACACATACGCACAAACTCGATGTATCTAACACTCAAATCGGTGCACAGTCCGTTATGGTTGGAAAACAGGTGCATGCTACTGCAGCAGTTTTTAATACTACAGATGGGCCGATTATTTTGGATGATGGCGCTACAGTTATGGAGGGTGCGTTACTTCGTGGACCACTCTACATAGGAAAAAATGCTGTTATTAAAATGGGTGCCAAGCTTTATGGTGGGACTAGCCTTGGTCCAGCGACTAAGGTCGGTGGCGAGCTAAACAATGTGGTGTTTCTTGGAAACAGCAACAAAGGGCACGATGGATTTTTGGGGAATGCGGTGATAGGCGAGTGGTGTAATCTTGGTGCAGCTACCGATGCATCCAACCTTAAAAACGACTACGGAATCACACGTGCTTGGAACTATACTCAACAAAAATTTATCACAACTGGCTTGCAGTTTTGTGGGCTGATAATGGGTGATTATTCCATGACGGCAATCCAGACGGCAATCAACACCGCCACCGTAGTAGGTGTCGGATGTAATATTTTCTCCGTTGGATTTCCACGCGCATTTATTCCTAGTTTTTCTAGAGGTGGCGCACAAGGAATGTCTTTGAACCGACTAGATAAAGTAATAGAAACCGCCGCACTTGTAATGCAGCGCCGCAATCAAATCTTGCTCGACAAACAAAAAGCAGTGCTGCACCATATTTTTGATGCAACAACAGCACATCGAAATGCGCATAACTAAGTCATTGCGCATTCACGTTGTATATTTGCGCCATGCAAACTTCAGGAACCGTTGCTTTTTACACCCTCGGATGCAAGCTGAACTTTTCAGAAACATCCACCATTGCCCGCTCGTTTAAGGCGGCGGGTTATGTCGAAACTTCTTTCGATAACCCCGCGGATGTATATGTCATCAATACCTGTTCGGTTACCGAAAATGCAGATAAAAAGTTTAAAACAATCGTTAAACAAGCACTAAAGTACAATCCCGAAGGTTTTTTGGTTGCCGTTGGGTGTTATGCGCAACTAAAGCCTGAAGAACTTGCAGCCTTGGATGGCGTTGATTTGGTGTTGGGTGCCAACGAAAAATTCAATGTGGTTGATTTTATTGCGGATGCTAAAGCCACAACAGCAGCTGTTCATGCCTGTGCTATAGATGCTGTTGAGCAATATGTTGGAAGTTATGCTATTGGCGAACGTACACGTGCCTTTTTAAAAGTTCAAGACGGCTGCGATTATAAATGTACCTATTGTACAATCCCTTTGGCTAGAGGAATTTCGCGAAGCGACACCCTAGAAAATATTGTGCGTCAAGCCAATGAAATAGTCGATCAAGGCATTCGTGAGGTGGTGCTTACAGGTGTCAATATTGGTGATTTTGGTAAAGGCGAATTTGGGGCAAAAAAACATGAGCATACCTTCTATGATTTGGTTCAGGAACTAGACAAGGTGCCAGGTTTGGCCCGCATTCGGATTTCATCTATCGAGCCTAATTTACTCCGTCAAGAGGTTATAGACTTTGTCGCAAAATCCACTTGTTTTGTGCCTCATTTTCATATTCCGCTTCAGAGTGGAAGCAATGATATACTGGCGGCTATGCGCCGCCGCTATCAGCGTGAGCTTTACGAAAAACGGGTGGCGCAAATAAAAGACCGTATGCCAAATGCATGCATCGGGGTTGACGTAATCGTTGGTTTTCCTGGCGAAACGGAAGCTCATTTTTTAGAGACCTATCATTTTCTTCAGGCGTTAGATATCTCATATTTGCATGTATTCCCTTATTCGGAACGTACGAACACACTTGCGGCAAGCATGTCAAATCCCGTACCGAAAGAGGTTAGAACAAAAAGGAGTAAAATGCTGCGCGGATTGTCGCTAAAAAAACGACGTGCTTTTTACGAAAGTCAATTGGGAACCACGCAAGAGGTGTTGTTTGAATCTGAAAATAAACAGGGCTTTATCCACGGATTTACACCAAATTATGTTAAGGTGAAAACATTTTGGAATCCTACATTATGCAACACCATTCATCGAGTAAACCTTACCAAAATTGCTGCAGACGGTCTTGTTGAATTTAAATTTGTGACAGAAGCGGTCTCTACATTAATTTAGATGCGCACGCCGATAGGTAACATGCTTCGGTAACGCTTGTTTTTGCGGACAAAGCGAACAATTTCTGGGCTTGTAGGCATCATGCTGATGTTTCGCTCTGCAATAATGGAAAGCACCTCTTTAATGAAGTTGTCGCTAAAATCTTGTGGGCAGTTACTTGCGGGTACAACCAGTTTGGTCAAAAATATTTTGCGCTCTTGTTCTGCATACTCAATTTTGGCTAGGCTTCCTGAAACTTCGGTTTCAAATTGGCGCAAAAATGAGTTATCAATAACGTTTATTTTCTCCATTAATTTTAAAGCTAGAGTGCAAATTTACAAAATTTTATGTACATTGGTTAAGTCTCAATGAAAAACAACAACTCCATACACGTTTACCTGATGCCTGGATTGGCCGCCAATCCACAAATCTTTAAGTTCCTAAACTTAGACGCACGCTTTACGCTTCATTCGCTTGCCTGGTTTATGCCCAAAAAAGACGAGGCTTTTTCGGAATACGCCCGGCGCATGACGGCTAAAATCAAACATAAAAACCCCGTTTTGTTGGGTGTGTCTTTTGGCGGAATGCTGGTACAAGAAATGGCGAAACATATTGATTGTCAAAAAGTCATCATTATCTCTAGCGTTCGCACACGTAAAGAATTTCCTATTCACATGCGCATTACAAGCAAAACCAAAGCCTATCGTCTGTTTCCGATGCAATGGGTCAATAATTTGGAAGATTTTGTTGGTTTTGTTTTTGGGCCTAGTGCGCGTAAACGCATGGACTTAAACAAGCGCTATTTGTCTTACCGAAGCCCCGAATACTTAGATTGGGCATTAGATGCATTTTTTAATTGGGAGCAAACAGTACCGCTTGAAAATGTCGTCCACATACACGGCACTTTTGACTTGGTCTTTCCAGTGATGTATTTACAGGATTATATTCCTGTGCCAAAAGGCACACACGTGATGATTATGTTGCGGGCTACTTGGTTTAATGAGAACCTGCCTAAGATAATTTTGGATGAATTTTGAGCGAAAGCTAGCTAGATTCGCTTGAGTTGCTGCTGCATCATCTTGATTTGCTCCTTGAGCATCCCTTGTTTGTCTAGCTTTTTGGCTTCGTTCAGTAGGGTAGTGGCTTCGCGTTTACGTCTTTTTTGCATTACGATGCCGGCAAGGCTCAATTTTGCCATAGCTAAATCATGCTTCATGTTTAACCCCAATGAAATGGCTTTTTTGAAGTGACGCTCTGCTTTAGTCAGGTTGTTTTGTGCTTCTATCACACCGTGCAAGAAATAAAAATATCCTTGCTGTTTGGTAGTAAGAGCTGCTTTTGGGTTTTTTATTCTGTTCAGCCAGCGTTGTGTGCCGTTAAAATCTTGTTTGCGAAGACGAAGAAATGAAAGGAGGATAAGCTCATTTTTAAAATAAAGAAAAACAAAAACACCTGCCAAAAAAATAAAGGCAATACCATTACCGATTTCAGTTTCTATAAATTGGTAAACGGCATAACCAACAGAGAAAGCTGCAAGCACCAACTTTATAAACTTTGGGAACATAAAATTAATTTTTCAGCAAATTTACACATTTATGTCATTAGTCTGTTTGGTCTTGGCATGAGATATTGTATATTTGCAGCCGTCTTAAGAAAAAAAACGATGAAAAGAACCTTTCAACCATCAAAAAGAAAGCGCCGTAACAAACACGGTTTCATGGAGCGTATGGCTACTGCAGCAGGGCGAAAAGTATTAGCAGCTCGAAGAGCCAAAGGAAGAAAAAAAATATCTGTTTCCTCTGAAGTTCGACACAAAAAATAAGTGAATAAATCGTTGAAAATATCAAGGTGTTGCTTTTTAAGTAACACCTTTTTTTATATATCTTCCGAAGAATTTTGACACAAAAAAGTTTCCTCTATGCCAAAAAGAAAAGACATAAATAGCGTACTCATTATCGGGTCTGGACCCATCATTATTGGACAAGCATGCGAATTTGATTATTCTGGATCTCAATCGCTACGTTCGCTACGTGAAGACGGAATTGAAACCATCCTGATCAATTCAAATCCAGCAACCATCATGACCGACCCTTCAATGGCCGATCATGTGTACTTGTTGCCGTTAACCACAAAATCCATCATCAAAATTCTAAAAGACCATCCGCAAATTGATGCTGTACTTCCGACTATGGGCGGACAAACGGCACTCAATTTATGTATCGAAGCAGATGAAAAAGGGATATGGGAGGATTATGGTGTCAAACTTATCGGCGTAAATATCGACGCCATCAACATAACGGAAGACCGGGAAAAATTCCGTGAACTCATGGAGCAAATAGGTGTTCCTATGGCACCGCAAGCTACCGCTACTTCTTTTCTTAAAGGGAAAGAAATTGCACAAGAATTTGGTTTTCCACTTTGTATTCGTGCATCATACACCTTGGGTGGTGCTGGTGCAGCCATTGTTTACGATGAAAAAGACTTTGATGAACTGCTGCGACGTGGTTTGGAAATATCGCCCATTCACGAGGTGATGATCGACAAAGCCATGATGGGCTGGAAAGAATACGAGCTGGAATTACTCCGCGATAAAAACGACAACGTAGTGATTATTTGTTCTATCGAGAATATGGATCCTATGGGTATTCATACCGGAGATTCCATTACTGTGGCTCCTGCGATGACCTTGTCGGACACGACCTATCAAAAGATGCGTGATATGGCCATAAAAATGATGCGCAGCATCGGCGACTTTGCTGGAGGGTGTAATGTGCAGTTTGCCGTAAGCCCAGACGACAAAGAAGAAATTATTGCCATAGAAATCAACCCACGTGTGTCGCGATCTTCTGCACTCGCCAGTAAGGCAACTGGGTATCCAATTGCGAAGGTAGCTTCTAAATTAGCCATTGGCTATAATCTGGATGAGCTAAACAATCAGATTACAAAATCTACTTCTGCCTTGTTTGAACCTACCTTAGACTATGTGATTGTTAAAATTCCTCGTTGGAATTTTGATAAGTTTGAAGGCTCCGACCGAACCCTTGGACTTCAAATGAAAGCCGTTGGTGAGGTCATGGGGATTGGACGTTCGTTTCAAGAAGCCTTGCACAAGGCAACGCAATCGTTAGAAATTAAGCGAAACGGATTGGGTGCCGATGGTAAAGGTTATACGGATTACAATCAAATCATTGACAAGCTGACCAACGCCTCTTGGGATCGGGTTTTTGTGATTTATGATGCTATTGCTATGGGTATTCCACTGAGTAAAATATATGATATCACCAAAATAGACATGTGGTATCTCAAGCAATACGAAGAGCTGTTTCAACTACAGAAAGAAATTTCCAAATACTCTATAGACACTATAGAGAAAGAACTTTTACTGGAAGCAAAGCAAAAGGGCTACGGTGATAGACAAATTGCCCATATGCTAGATTGTCTTGAGAGCGAAGTGTATAATAAGAGAGACGCGTTTAACATTCATCGCGTGTATAAATTGGTA
>JAURDG010000198.1 GCA_030828025.1 Flavobacteriaceae bacterium
CTTCCTGACCTAATCAACGAAGGAAATCTAGGTCTTATCAAAGCGGCAAAACGCTTTGATGAAACCCGTGGATTCAAATTTATCTCATACGCCGTTTGGTGGATTAGACAATCTATCCTACAAGCACTTGCGGAACAATCTCGAATTGTTCGTTTGCCACTGAATAAGATTGGCTCAATCAATAAAATCAACAAGACTTATGCATTTTTGGAGCAAGCACATGAGCGTGTTCCATCTGCTGAGGAAATCGCCAAGGAATTGGACATGACCGTTTCTGATGTTAAGGAGTCTATGAAAAATTCGGGACGACACGTATCTATGGATGCACCACTAGTCGAAGGCGAGGATTCAAATCTATACGATGTATTGCGTAGCGGTGAGTCGCCTAACCCAGATAAAGATTTAATGCACGAATCGTTGCGTACAGAAATTGAGCGTGCGCTTGAAACACTTACCCCTCGTGAGGCAGATGTGGTACGCCTTTATTTTGGTCTTGGAAACCAACACCCGATGACCTTAGAAGAAATAGGCGAAACATTTGACCTAACTAGAGAACGTGTACGCCAAATAAAAGAAAAAGCGATTCGAAGACTGAAGCATACCTCAAGAAGCAAAATTTTAAAAACGTATTTAGGGTAATTACATGGCCAAAATAGCACCATCGCTGCTGGCGGCAGATTTTGCCAACTTAGAACGAGACATTCGCATGGTCAACGAAAGCCAAGCGGATTGGTTTCATTTGGATGTGATGGATGGCGTTTTTGTGCCCAATATATCATTTGGCATGCCCGTGATTAAGGCCATAGCACAACATGCTAAAAAGCCCCTAGACGTGCACTTGATGATTGTAGATCCAGATCGATACATCCAAACATTTGCCGATTTAGGAGCCGACATCCTCACCGTACACGCCGAAACATGCACCCATTTACACCGCACCATACAGGGCATCAAAGCAGCAGGTATGCAAGCGGGCGTTGCGCTAAATCCACACACACCCGTTTCGGTACTAAAAGAAATAATCCGTGAACTTGATTTGGTTTGTATCATGAGTGTAAACCCGGGTTTTGGCGGTCAAAAATTTATTGAAAACACCTATCAAAAGGTACGCCAATTACGCAGGTTAATTGACAAACATAATGCCGATGTGCTTATCGAAATTGACGGTGGTGTCACAGTAGATAATACCGCACAACTTGTAGAGGCAGGAGCAAGTGTATTGGTTGCGGGTAGCTTTGTTTTCTCTTCGCAAAACCCAAAAGAAACCATTCATAGGCTACAACAACTGGCCAATACCTAAATTTGGGTGGGAGAAATTCCAGCATGTTTTTATGTGGTTTAGGTAAAATTTCAACTGAAAAATTTGATTACTTTTATAGAATCAAATCTTTCTTATGAAAATCCAGTATCTTTTTGGATTAGTGCTTTTCCTGTTTTTTGGATGTAAAACCAACATCATTACAGGAAAAAATACCTTGAATTTTTTCGGAAACAACCAAACACTTTTTCCAACGTCCTTTGAGCAATATCGCTCTTTTCTTCGTGAACATGAGGTAATTGTGGGCACAGAGGAAGCCAATCAAGTTCGTAAAATTGGCGGAGAAATTGCAAAAGCAGCTAGGCGCTATGTGGAATATAATGGACAAGCGGATGCGCTAAACCACTACGCTTGGGAATACAACTTAGTAAAAAGTGATGAGGTAAATGCTTGGTGTATGCCTGGCGGTAAAATCGTTTTTTACACGGGCATCATGCCCATAGCCCAAAATCCGGATGGAATTGCTGCCATTATGGGGCACGAAATAGCCCATGCCCTTGCCGATCACGGCGCTCAACGCATGAGTCTTGGCATTGTGCAACAAGTAGGCGGATTGCTCACTGCTGAAGCAACTAAAAATCAAGAAGACCTAAAAAGAGAAAAAATCAGAATGGCTTACGGAATAGGAACCACTGTAGGCGGAATGTTGCCTTTTAGCAGAAAGCATGAAACAGAAGCCGATAAAATTGGCTTGACGCTTATGACCCTCGCAGGCTATAATCCAGAGGAGGCACCTAAATTATGGGAAAGGATGAAGGCCCAGTCCAAAGGAAGCACACCCGAATTTTTAAGCACTCACCCAAGTCAAGAGCGTAGAATCACTAACTTGCAACACTGGATACCCCACGCAAAGGCATTGGCCGATGAAATTAAATTAGTCACTAAATAAAAAACAACCCATGAAAAATCTTTTAAAACTTCTAACTATTGCGCTGCTTACTATAAGCTGTAGCCAGTCGTCTCCACAAAAAAAATTACATGAATTAATGGCGTCCTATAATGAGGAAAGCCTAAAAATGAGCCCCATTAGCGCAACAGATCAAGGGGATACACGCTACAATGATTACTTACCAAATTTTTTATCCGAAGAATACATCACAAAAAGGAAAGCGTTTTATACCCAAACACTAGAAACCCTAAATGCAATCGAAACGACATCATTAAACGCATCGGACAAGCTCAGCGCAGATGTATTGCGTTGGGAATGCGAAACCAGTTTGATGGGTATGGAATTTCCTACCAAGTTTTTACCAATAGATCAAATGTGGACTTTACAGCTCACCATTGGGCAGATGGCCTCAGGAGCTGGATCGCAACCGTTTACTAGCGTTCAAGATTATAAAAACTGGCTTTCCAGATTGGATGATTATGTGGTGTGGCTAAAAACAGCTAAAACAAGAATGGAAGAAGGTATTACAGAAAATGTGGTATTGCCAAAATCGTTGATTCGCAAGGTTGTTCCGCA
>JAURDG010000156.1 GCA_030828025.1 Flavobacteriaceae bacterium
TGTGGGATGATAATAAAGCGAATGCATTAGGAGACGATCAAGTTGCTTTATTTTTATATCGGTCTAATATTTTGGGTGCCGATTTAAGGATCACCAATTATGGTGGAGGAAACACTAGTTGCAAAACCATCGAAAAAGATCCGCTAACAAACGAACATGTTGAAGTGATGTGGGTAAAAGGATCTGGTGGGGATATTGGCACCTTAACTCGTTCAGGAATTGCCGGACTGTACACCAGCAGACTTCGTGACTTAAAAAATGTGTATCAAGGTCTTTCGGATGAGGATCGTATGGTTGGACTTTTCAATCACTGTATTTTTGATTTGGACAGCAAAGCTCCTTCTATTGATACACCACTACATGGCTTGTTACCCTTTAAGCATATCGACCACCTGCACCCAGATGCCTTAATTGCTGTTGCAGCTGCCGCAGATAGCAAAAAAATCACCAAAGAAATTTGGGGAGATACTATGGGTTGGGTGCCTTGGCAGCGTCCTGGCTTCGATTTAGGGCTCCAGCTCGAAAAGTGTCTCAACGAAAACCCTGGTATTAGAGGTATTGTTCTAGGAAGTCATGGGCTATTTACTTGGGGTGACACTTCACACGAGTGTTATGTCAATAGTTTAGAAGTAATTGAAATGGCATCGGCTTACATTTCAAAAAAAATTGAACAAAACGGATCAGTATTTGGCGGTGAAAAAATAAAAAGCTTAGCCAAACAAGATCGTTTAGCCAAAGCAGCACAACTCCTACCAGTATTGCGTGGATTGTGTTCTTCTGACAATAGAATGATCGGGCACTTTACTGATAGCGACGTAGTCATGGAGTTTATCAATAGTAACGACTTGGGTCGTCTAGCTCCCTTAGGGACTTCTTGTCCAGACCACTTTTTGCGCACTAAAATTCAGCCCTTAGTTTTGACACTTGATACCAATGATGATTTATCAGATGTTGACGCATTAACAACAAAATTAACACCAGCTTTTGCGCAATATCGTGATGAATATGCGGCGTATTATGACAGCTGTAAGCATGACAACAGTCCGGCTATGAGAGACCCAAACCCAGTGATAATTATTTATCCTGGAGTAGGCATGTTTAGTTTTGCAAAAAACAAACAAACAGCTCGTGTAGCCAGTGAATTTTATGTCAATGCCATAAACGTGATGCGTGGAGCTGAGGCCATTTCGGCTTATACTTCATTGCCTAGACAAGAAGCATTTGATATTGAATATTGGCTTTTGGAGGAAGCTAAACTGCAACGTATGCCTAAGGAGCAACCCCTTTCCCGAAAAGTAGCCTTGGTCACAGGTGCGGGAGGAGGAATTGGCAAAGCCATTGCTGATAAACTAGCTAGTGAAGGAGCGAATGTCTTTTTGACGGACATCAATAAAGAAAGCCTTATTGCGGCACTAGAAACTTATCCTCGCGATGTAGCCGATTATGCCGTCTGTGATGTGACAGATAAAGAGTCAATCAACAATGCTTTTATTAAAGCTACATTGGCATTTGGAGGCGTTGATATTATTGTTCACAGCGCTGGTTTGGCTATATCCAAACCCATTGAGCAGACTACAGAAAAAGATTGGGATATCCTACAAAATGTACTTGTAAAAGGACAATTTACCTTAGCCAAAACAGCTGTTGAGGTAATGCGTAAACAAAATCTGGGAGGTGATTTTATTAGCATAGCAAGCAAAAATGGACTTGTTTCTGGACCTAATAACGTCGGCTATGGCACCGCAAAAGCAGCTCAACAGCACATGTCTCGATTGTTGGCTGCTGAACTGGCAAAAGATAAAATCCGTGTAAATGTGGTCAACCCTGATGGCGTGATTGTAGGTAGTAAAATATGGGAAGGCGCATGGGCCGAAGGACGTGCCAAAGCGTATGGAATTCGCGTTGATGAACTTCCTGCGCATTATGCCAAGCGTAATTTGCTGCATGAAATTATTTATCCTGAGGATATTGCAAATGGCGTGTTCTCATTGGTTGGAATACTAAATAAAAGCACAGGTAATACCATCAATGTTGACGGTGGAATGCCCAATGCTTTTGTGCGCTAACCTAGAATTGTTATTTGTATTTTAGTAAATTCAACTTTTTTAAAAAACAATTAAATAGCACATGAAAATTAATCAAAATCAGTTAGCCAAAGTAAATGGTGTCATCGAAAAGCAACATCAGCAAGCCTATTCCTTTGTTGCACGTCAGCTGCAAGATGTTGGTGTTGATGTTCCACATGTTCTGGATTGTTTAAGATCTTTCCAGGTAGCGATTCCTAGTTGGGCACTTGGTGCAGGTGGAACTCGATTTGGTCGATTTTCTATTGCAGGTGAACCAGCATCTTTGGAGCAAAAAATAGATGACGTAGGATTGATCCACCAACTCACACAAACGGCAGGTGCTATTTCGTTACATATCCCATGGGATATTCCAGATGATTATGAGGCAATTAAACAACAAGCAGCTGAGCTACATCTTAAATTTGATGCCGTCAACTCTAATACCTTCCAAGATCAGCCTAACGCTAAAGAAAGCTACAAGTTTGGATCACTAAGTAATGTGTCTGAACATGTTCGGCAACAAGCTATTCAGCACAACCTTGATGTCATTCAGATTGGTAATAAGCTAGGGTCAAAAAGCTTGACTGTTTGGTTGGCTGATGGTAGCTGTTTTCCAGGTCAAGCAAATTTTCAAACAGCACTTCAAAATACGGAAGATAGCTTAAAGCAAATTTACAAGCAGTTGCCAGCAGATTGGGGTATGCTTATCGAGTATAAGCCTTATGAACCCAACTTTTACAGTACTGTTATTCAAGATTGGGGAACCTCATTGATGTTGGCAAATGCTTGTGGCGATCAAGCTTATACCCTTGTTGACTTAGGTCATCATTTGCCTAATACCAACATAGAGCAAATTGTATCTACCTTGCTGCTGAAAGGAAAATTGGGTGGTTTTCACTTCAATGATAGTAAATATGGTGACGACGATTTGACTGTCGGTAGCGTTAAACCTTATGCGTTGTTTTTAATATTCAACGAGTTAGTTTATGGAATGCAAAACAATAAAAACAATCCTGATTTAGCTTGGATGATTGATGCAAGTCATAATGTTAAGGATCCGCTTGAAGACCTCATTCAGTCTTTGGAGGCCATTCAAGAAGCCTATGTGAAAGCCTTATTGGTGGATCAAAAAGCGCTAAAAAAAGCACAAATCGATCAGGATGTTGTGCTATGCCAAGAAATTTTGCATCAAGCCTATCGAACCGATGTTCGACCGCTTTTGGCTCAGGCAAGAATTGAATCAGGAGGTGCTCTTCGACCTATTGATGCGTACCGAAAATTAAATGTGCGTAACGAATTGATTAAATTAAGAGGGAAAAATACTGTAGCAACAGGATTGTAATTCGTATGATTGATGTAACTGCCGTTTTTGATATTGGAAAAACAAATAAGAAATTTTTCCTCTTCGATAAAAACCTAAACGAAGTGTATAAGGTTTACAATCGTTTTGATGAAATCAAAGACGAAGATGGGCATCCAACAGAGGATTTAGCAGCACTTCAATTGTGGCTAAAAGACCTCTTTAAAGAGATACTTGATGCGTCAAAATTCAATGTAACGGCCATAAATTTTTCAGCCTACGGTGCAAGTTTTGTTCATCTTGATGAAAATGGTGAAGTGCTCACACCACTCTACAACTACACCAAAAATGTAGATCCAGAAATTATCGATTCTTTTTTAAAAAAATATGGACCTAA
>JAURDG010000217.1 GCA_030828025.1 Flavobacteriaceae bacterium
ATTAGAAATTACACCAACTTTATTTCGCTTTTGAGTAAGCTGAGTTAGAAAAATAAACAACAGTTTATTTCACTTTTGAAAAATATTCATCCTGCAATTTTAAAGTCTGCTTATCCTCTTTTACAGCCTTGATAGCATTGGCTAAAGATTCAATGATGGAATCGGTCAATAATTTACCTAATGCTACAGATGAAACTTCTGCTTTGCTGGAATACTAGTTTAGAAAGCTAAGCCTGTCAGCATTATGGAATGGTTGGCAGCACAGCGCAAATAGAATTTTACGTTCAGCTTATAGCTTGCCGATCGGTGTTTATCTTCAATTTTGGTGCCTTGTGAGGATACTGTAAATTTCTTATAAGTCCTCAGGCGGCAAAATTAATTTAGGGATTTACCCCCTTTTTCACCTGTTCGAATTCGATAGGCTTCATCTACTGGAAGCACAAAGATTTTACCATCACCGACCAGATCTGTTGCCGCAGATTTTAAAATGGCATTGATTGTAGGTTCTACAAAGTCATCATTGACAACGATCGAAAGATAGCGTCTTTGAATTTCTGAAGTACTGTAGCTAATTCCTCGGTAAACATGGCCTTCTTTTTCATTACCTATACCCGTGACATCCCAGTAGCTAAAAAAATTGACTTCTACATTGTGAAGTGCTTCTTTTACTTCTTTAAACTTTGATTTTCTAATAATGGCTTCTATTTTTTTCATATTATTTATTTAAAAGTTATTCGGTTGAGGTATATGATTTAACTCCAAAAGATACTGCGTCAATTCCAGCCTTTTCTTCTTCCTTTGACACTCTAACCCCAACAGTGATTTTTAGGAGAATCATGATAACGTAAGTTAAGCAAAATGAAAATAGTGCAATGCTTAATACGCCTATTATTTGTGTGATAAGAAGGGAAGTCCCTCCTCCAAAAAACAATCCGTCTTCTTGAGCAAAAAACCCAACAGCAATAGTTCCAAATAATCCGTTAATCCCATGAACAGCAAAAGCACCCACAGGGTCATCTACTTTTAACCGGTCAAAAAACAAGACCGCAACATCCACTAGCACACCTGCTATCAATCCAATTAGGATTGCTGAACCCGGACCAACCACATTACACCCAGCAGTAATGGAAACAAGCCCCGCTAAAATTCCATTAATGACCATGGTAATGTCAATCTTTTTATATGCAAAATAGGTATACACCATGGTTGCTATTCCTCCTGCTGCTGAAGCTAAAAAGGTATTGACTACAACAGAGCCAATTAATTCCCAGTTGCCGACTGCCCCCAGAGAAGAACCTGGATTAAAACCAAACCATCCAAACCACAATATAAAAGCACCTACAGCAGCTAGTGGTAGGTTGTGACCAGGAATGGTATTGGAAGAACCGTCTTCATTGTATTTTCCAAGGCGGGGACCTAGAACAATTGCTGCAGCTAAGGCCGCAAAACCACCCATAGCATGTACAGCTGCTGACCCCGCAAAATCATTAAATCCTCTTAGTGCTAGCCATCCATTTGGATTCCAAACCCAATTCGCAACTAAGGGATAAAGCACAGCACAAAATACAAAGACTAAAATAGCATAGGCCCATAATTTCATTCGTTCTGCTAGAGCACCCGAAACAATTGAAATTGCAGCTATAGCAAAGCCTAATTGTATAAACCAAAATAGTTTATTGGAAACGGTTAATCCAAGACCTAAATCATTTGTTGAAATACCGATGTCAAAAGCAAACCATCCGTTGGAGGCACCATAGGCGATACCAAAACCGACAATAAAAAAACCAATACCTCCAAAAGTAATATCGATAATTACTTTGGCTATGATACTCATAGTATTTTTCGCTCGGATAAATCCGGCTTCTAATAAGGCAAACCCTGCCTCCATAAAAAAGATTAATGCTGCACATAAGGCTACCCAAACAGTATTGATAGCAAAGGTTTGCTCAGTCATGAGCGAAGAGATTTCTTCCATGAGAAAATAAAATATAGTTTAAGTTTAATTCTTAAGTTCTGCCAAAATAGAAAAAAAAATTAAACTAATCTTGCTGAGAAATAACATTGAGATTGTTTGAGTACTGGTAAATTTTAAAGAGCAAAGGCAAGATATGCATCACCAGAAGCAGTATCTAATTTTCCACCACCACAAGCAATAACAATATATTGTTTACCTTCTACTGTATAGGTAGAGGGCGTTGCAAAACCTGGGAATGGAAGTTTTGTTTCCCATAATAAGGCTCCAGTTTTTTTGTTGAATGCACGGAACATCCCATCTTTTGTTGCAGCTAAGAAAACCAATCCTCCTGCTGTAACCATCGGTCCTCCGTAGTTTTCAGTTCCAGTATGGAATCCTTTTTCTTTGAGTTCCTCAGTGTCTCCAATTGGTATTTTCCAAACAATTTTACCCGTATTCAAGTCAATAGCATTCAG
>JAURDG010000088.1 GCA_030828025.1 Flavobacteriaceae bacterium
CCAAGGTGTTTTAATCCCCTCAGTTTCTTTAAAATTAATGTGTACGTGTGGCAATATCTTGTCCAATCCAAAAATAAATAGGGCACCTAAGGTAAAGCCCACTGCCGCCGGAATAACCTTGACAAAGCCTTCGCCAGGACTCATGTCAATGCCGGGAGCGAGTAGGCTCCAAAAGCTCGCAGCCACCATTACACCACCCGTAAAACCAAGCATGCCGTCTAAAACAGCCCGATTCATGGTTTTAAGAACAAACACAAACGATGCGCCAAGGGCAGTCAAGCCCCAAGTAAAAAGAGTAGCATACAACGCTCCTTTTACTGGATCGATAGATTCAAAGTAGGATATTATGGACTCAAACATAGCCGCAAATATAATTCTTTAGTAAATGATAAATTCACCATCAATAGGATTCACTGCAGTTATTTTTGTAGGTTTGACACCGTGAAGAAAGGGCAGCAATACGATTTTATTTTTGCTGGAGCTGGAGCAGCAACCTTACAGGTGGTTGAGCGACTTGTCCAAATGGAACATTTTGCCAATGTATCCATATTGATTTTGGAACAAGATGCGAACAAAAATAACGACCGAACGTGGTGTTTTTGGGAGGATAAAAACAAAACAAAATGGGCACCACACATCATCAAAGAGTGGGAATATGTCAACTTTAATTCGACATCATTTTCTTTACACAAAACAATAAGGCCTTTGGCTTACAAAATGATGCGCAGCGACTCCTACTACACAGCCGTAAAAGCACTTATCGAACAAAACGGCAACATCACAATCAGTTATGAGGCTGTTACTTCATTTGATGAATATCAGGGCGGTGTAACGGTAAACACCGCTGAAAACAGCTATAGGGCAAGATTGTTTTTTAACAGCATTTTTGATTGGAATATCGTTCAACAACAAAAACGATATCCTGTTTTGCAGCAGCATTTTTTGGGTTGGTTCATCAAAACCGACCAGCCGACATTTGACGAAAACACGGCGACCTTTATGGACTTTACAATAGCACAAAAAGGAAATACCCGATTTATGTATGTGTTGCCGCTAAGCCCAACGGAGGCACTGGTAGAATATACCTTGTTTTCGAAGAAAAGGTTACAGCACGCTGCTTATGAGCGTGAATTACGTGCCTACTTGACAGAAAAAAATATTCGAGGGGTTACCATCAAAGAAACAGAAAAAGGAAGTATTCCCATGACCTGCTATCCTTTTGCCAAGCATAACAGCAAGCATGTGCTGCACATTGGGTCTGCTGGTGGTTGGACCAAGCCAAGCACAGGCTTTACCTTTGCTTTTATTGAACAAAAATCTGCGGCATTGGTCGATTTTTTGAAAACAAATAACGATATGCGCTTGTTTGAAAAGCGTACGCGTTTTTGGTGGTATGATTTAGTGTTTTTGGATGTACTAGCGCGGCATAACGACAAAGGAAGTTTTTTGTTTGGACGCATGTTTGAGCATAATACACCCGCGACTATTTTTTCGTTTTTGGAAGAAAAATCCACCTTTGGTGAAGAACTTCAAATCATGCGAAGTTTTCCAATGGGTCTATTTATCAGGCAAATATTTAGGCGATTACTTGGTGCGTTTCATTAGCCATGCGCCAAAATCGGCAAACTGTTTTTTGTACTCGGGTGCAATCGCACTTGCTTCCAAAAAGGCAAACGCTTGCTGGGTATAGCGTTCAACTTCGTCCAAAGTCGCCTTGTCTGCTTTTGTTGCTCGAAAAAGTGCCGAAACTTCGGCTATTTTCCTCGATTCGTCTTTGGGTATTTCGGAAAATAGCTGGGTCAATGTTTCTTGTTGTGCCTTCGTGCCTTGGTGTAGCGCAAGATGAACCAAAATTGTTTTTTTGTTCTCCACAATATCTCCTCCTATACGTTTTCCAAAACTAGCTGCATCGCCAAAAGTGTCTAGGTAATCATCCTGAAGCTGAAAAGCAATGCCCAACTGCTCGCCAAAGCGATACATTTGTTTTGCATCAGCAGCAGATGCGCCTCCAATCAAAGCACCCATTTCCAAGGCACAGCCTACCAAAACAGCGGTTTTAAGACGAATCATTTCTAGGTATTCTTCCACACGCACATCTTTGCGCGATTCAAAGTCAACATCTAGCTGCTGCCCTTCACAAACCTCCAAAGCCGTTTTGCTGAGCAATGTTGTCAAGGCGTGAAACAAGGCGGTATCGTAGTCGTTAAAACAGGCATATGCCTGTATCAACATGGCGTCTCCAGACAGTATAGCAGTATTGACATCCCATTTTTGGTGTACTGTTTGCTGCCCACGGCGTAGCGCAGCTCTATCCATAATATCGTCGTGCATCAGCGTAAAGTTGTGAAACAATTCTACTGCTGTCGCTGCCTTTATCGCCTTTTTCGGATCTGTGCCAAAGGCCGCACAAGCCATAAGCGTCAGCACAGGTCTTAGCCGTTTTCCGCCCAAAGACAATAAATAGTCTATGGGTGCATAAAGCCCTTGTGGCGCCTTGCCAAGGTTAGGCGATGCAAAAGAGGCATCAAGTAGTTTTTGGTAATTGGATAAAAATTCCATGCCTGTAAAAATACGTCAAGCAATTAGATTGCCGTTATGAAAATAAAAAAACGTAGGAAACTTTTTTGGTTTTTAACGTTTCCTGCATATTTTTGCACGCTAGTTGCTATGAAAAAAATACTCGTTTCGTGTACCGAGCTATTCCTTACGCTTGGGTTTAAAAGTGTTACGATGGATGATATTGCCAAAGAATTGGGCATTTCCAAAAAAACACTTTACGCCCATTACCCCAACAAACACGCTTTAGTCAAGGCCTGTGTTTTTCATTTTTTTGGTTACGTAACGAGTGAAATCAACAAAATTTGTAGCGCTGCGGCGAATCCCATTGTTGAACTTTATGAAATAAAGGTGTTTATGATGCAGCACATCAAAAACGAAAAAATATCGCCACAATTTCAACTGCAAAAATTTTATCCGGATATTTTTAAAGAGTTGAAGGAAAAACAACTGCATTTTATGGTGGATACGGTCAGTAAAAGCCTTGAAGCTGGTGTTGCCATGGAGCTTTTTCGGGGCAATTTAAATATTCCTTTTGTCGCGCGGCTGTATTTTAATGGTATGATGGGCATTCGAGATCAGCGTTTGTTTCCTGCTGAAGAGTTTATGCATAGCCAACTTATGACCGAATACTTGGAATATCACTTACGTGCCATTTGCACATCAAAAGGAATTGAAATATTTGACACCATTGAAAATTACCAACATGCCTAAATATCTTATTTGCCTATTGCTTTTTAGCTCCTTTTTTGCTTCTGCTCAAGAACTCAGCATTCATGAGGCTATGGAGCTTGCCAGAAAAAACAATCGAACCCTGCAAAATGCATCTGCGGACATACAGATTGCACGCCAAAAAAGGTTGGAAACCATTGCGGATGGACTGCCGCAAATTTCGGCATCGGCGGGCTATTTAAACTACCCGAATCAACCCGTTTCAGTAGTGCCAGCTGAGTTTTTTGGCGGCACACCCGGAACCTATACCAGCCTCACATTTGGGTTGTCGCAAAGTGCAACTGCCGGCTTGATGGTTGAACAAGTTGTTTTTGACGGATCTTATATAGTCGGCTTGCAAGCAGCGCAAACCTATTTGCAAATTTCAGAGCAAGCATTCATTAAAAGTGAGCAACAAGTCGTCACCACTACCGTTGAGAGCTATGTAAACGCATTAGTTGCTCAAGCGCAGTTAAAGGTCTTGGAACAAAACCTAGTCATCGCCGAGCGCAACTACAGCGATGTGCTGCAACTTTATGAAAATGGGTTAACCGAAGAAGAGAATGTTGAGCAAATAGGGCTTACAGTAGCCTCCCTAAAAAGTTCGGTTCATTACTCCCAAAATATGGTGCGCATCACAAAAGGCATCGTGCACTATATTGTGGGTCTGCCCTACGACAAACCACTAGTGCTGACAACAACTTTAGAAGAACTAACGCTAAGGGCACAAAAAGAGGCTTTGGGGGATTTTCGTGTTGCCCAAAACATTGATTTTCTCATAGCAGAAAATGACATTGAAGCCAACAGACTCTTATTAAAGCTGGAACGCGCAAAAGCTTTACCGCGAATTTCGGCCTTTGCCAGCGGCGGCTACGATGGCTTTGGCGAAACATTTGACTTTTTTAGCGCACAACAAGATTGGTACCCAAGAACTGCTGTTGGGCTAAACATCAATTTCCCTGTATTTTCAAGTTTTAAGGCAACTGCCAAAAAACAACAGGCAAAACTAGCTCTAGAAAAATCCAAAAGACAGAGCGAAGATGTTGTTCAGCGGTTGCTGCTTGAGGAAACGTCCTTGCGCAATGAGGTGCAACTTTATTTAAAAAACATACATACCTCTAGTGAAAGCTTGGCACTAGCCACACGTATTGAACAAAAAAATCAAATCAAATTTAAAGAAGGAATGGTATCTGGATATACCCTTCGTCAAGCACAAATACAGCTTTATCAAGCACAAAATAACTACTTGACTGCGATGCAACAATTAGTCTTGGCTAAAGCAAAATTATCTCTATTACTAACTCCGATAACGCCCAATAACAAATGAAAAAGACATATTCACTAACGGCATTGTTACTGTTGATTATAAGTTGTAGCACCAATGAAGTGCCACAAACAAGCACCCTTATCGAGCAAGGCAAGGTGAAAGAATTGCGTACACGACAAGCCGAACTGGTCAATCAAAACAACCTAATCAAACAAGAGCTCAATCTTGTTATGGAAGCCATCGATCGGCTGGATGAGGACAAGAGCAAGTCGCTGGTCACGATTCTCGACCTCAAAGAAACAGACTTTAAGCATACTGTTGTACTACAAGGAATTGTCAAAACAGATCAAAATATGATGCTCAACGCCGAATATATGGGTACTGTCAAAAAAATCCATGTTACCAAAGGACAACAAGTCAAAAAAGGTGAGCTGCTCATTACATTAGATGATGGCGGGCTTGCCCAAAGCCTAGCTGTTCAAAAAGCACAACTGGACCTTGCTAAAACCTTGTTTGACCGCCAGAAAAGATTGTGGGAACAAAAAATTGGATCAGAAATTGAATACCTTCAGGTCAAAACAGCCTATGAATCGCAAAAACAAAGCTTGGCACAACTGCAAGAACAGTTGAAGAAAAGCACCCTTTATGCGCCTTTTTCTGGGAGGGTTGATGATATAGTAGTAGAAGTTGGTCAATTGGTTTCTCCAGGCGTTAGCCCCTTGTTACGGCTTATAAACCTCGAAAATATGTATGTGGAAGCAGCCGTACCAGAAGCGTATTTTCCAACCATAAACGAACAAACTATAGCCACCATTGACATTCCTGTTTTTGATGACACCTTCCAAAGTCGGGTAACGCATAAGGGCGCACACATCAATACAGGAAATAGAACCTTTAAAATTTCACTTACAACCAACAATGCAAAACACGTAGCACCAAATTTGATGACTACTGTTCGTCTCGTGGACTACCGAAATCCGAATGCAATTGTGGTTCCGCTAGATGTAATTTCTGAAAACTTTGACGGCGCACAATACGTCTATGTGGTTAACGATCAAGCTAAAGCGGAAAAACGCTTTGTTAAAACAGGGCTGGTTGAGGGTGCTTATGTGGAAATTCTTGAGGGAATTCGCCTCACAGACCACGTCATCTGCGAAGGTGCGCGCTTGGTAAAAGAAAATGAAAACGTCCAAGTTACCAACAGTTTATGAGTACAGAAAATAAGTCCAACAAATCCTTTGGTCTATCGGTTTGGGCCATAAACAACAGCACCATTATCTACGTGCTGATGGGTGTTTTTTTATTGCTGGGCGTGACGGCTTATGTCAGCATGCCGCGCGAGAATTTTCCAGAAATTTCGGAAACCACTATTTTTATCAGTACGCCTTACCCAGGAAATACCGCCGAGGACATTGAGCGTTTTGTAGTCGATCCTATCGAAGAAGGCATTAAAGGGATTAGCAACATTGTTGAGGTAACTTCAACGTCTCAAGACGACTATGCAATCGTTGCCATAGAGTTTGACGAAGAAATTGAGGTAGCACTAGCCAAACAAAAGGTAAAAGACGAAATAGATGCTGTCGTGGCATCCGAAGATTGGCCTACGTTTAATAATGCC
>JAURDG010000044.1 GCA_030828025.1 Flavobacteriaceae bacterium
AAAAATCACAAAAAGGAGTGTAGTCCACAAGCGAATCAAAGTCAAAGGATGTGCCCACTCGAAATGCTTTAATGATTTGCGCTTTTCCTTGCAATGCACGACAAAGTGCAGGTGGTTCTTGCCCGTGAAGCTGTACGGCGGTTAGCTTAAATTTGTTTATAGCGAGTGAAACTTCTTCTTCATTTGCATCTACAAATACACCTACTTTGGCAATGCCCGATGGCACTTCAGGAATAGTTTCGCAATAACGTTTCGAGCCTTCCCATAAAATAAATCCCATGTAGTCTGGGTGCAATTCGGCTACTTGCTGGATGTTATCCGCTTCGCGCATGCCACATACTTTCCATTTCATGTGGTAAATTTTTTGATGAAAGTTGCAGCAGCTTGACCTGGCGCATGATGCAGCATAAAATGTTCGCCCATAAGAAAACCATCAAAGCCAACATCCAAAAGTTTTGAAATAGCGTCGTGAGAAGAAATACCACTCTCGGATATTTTTACGACTCCATCTGGGATGTAGTTGGCAATAGAAATACTTGTGTTTATATTCACAGAAAAATCTTTAAGGTTGCGATTATTAACACCAACTACCGCTACGTGGTCTAATGGTGCGCTTTCGAGTTCTTCTTTATTGTGCACCTCCAATAGCACTTCAAGACCTATCGATGTTGCCAACTTGGAGAGTTGTTCGAGTTCATTAGTTGACAAACAAGCAGCAATAAGTAGTATAGCATCAGCACCATAGGCTTTTGCTTCATGGATTTGATAGGTATCAATAATGAATTCTTTGCGCAAAAGCGGGAGCGAACAAGCAGCTCGTGCCAACAATAAATCCTCTAGCGAACCGCCAAAGTACTGGTTGTTGGTTAGTACGGACATGGCTGCCACGCCAGCCTGTTCGTATCCTTGAGCTACTTCAGCTACACGTGACTGTAGTCTAATTTGTGGTTTGGATGGTGAACGGCGTTTGTGCTCGGCGACAATACCCAAGGGAGCAGCCTTAATTCGATTTGAAAAGGAGTATGTTGTGCGTTCGTAGAGCGGTCGCTTGCTGAGTTGCTGTTCAGGTACAATGGATTTTTTTAGGGCG
Organism: Flavobacteriaceae bacterium; assembly: GCA_030828025.1. Taxonomy (GTDB): domain Bacteria; phylum Bacteroidota; class Bacteroidia; order Flavobacteriales; family Flavobacteriaceae; genus UBA7446. The sequence goes on from JAURDG010000044.1 coordinate 1,091, forward strand.
ACTTCTTTCCGTTGATCAATGACAATTTGTTCTAGAATATTCATGCTTTACTCAATGCTAATAGTTTATTAAATGCTTGTACTGCTTTTCCAGATGCAATGGATTCTTCAGCCTTTACATAGCCCTCAATTAAGGGAATGTCAAGTGCTGTGGCTATGGCAGTTCCAGCGTTGGCACAAACCACTTGATGTTGTGCTGGTGTTGCCTTATTATTCAACACATTCATAAAAATAGTGGCAGCATCTGATACTGAATTTCCACCACCAATCGAAGTGGGCGATAAGGGTGTTAGTCCAAAATCTGATGGACGAATAAGTTGTTCTCCTTTTTTAGATACAGCCTTTGTGGCTCCAGTAAGGGATATTTCGTCATAGCCATCAAGTGCGTGGAGGATACAGAATTGTTTGTCTGTGTCTTGAAATAAAAAATGATACAAACGGAACAACGCCAAGTTGAATACACCTACAATTTGTCTTTTAGGTGAGCATGGATTAACCAATGGCCCAAGCATATTAAAAAACGTTTTCAGCCCTAATGCTTTTCTGATGGGTGCTACATGCTTCATGGCTGGATGAAATAGCGGCGCATGCAAGACGCATATCCCAGCCTTATCGATACAGCGTTCTAAAAAGTCAGCATCGTTGGCAAAACGAATACCCAGATATTCCAGTACATTTGAAGATCCACAAGAAGACGAAACACCATAGTTTCCATGTTTGGCAACATGAATTCCCGCTCCTGCCGTAACAAAAGAGGATAAGGTAGAAATATTAAAGGTGTCTTTTCCATCTCCACCCGTTCCACACAAGTCAATAGGATTATAGGCAGATAAATCAATGGCTACGCAAAGCTCCAATAGCGCATCCCTGAATCCTGCTAACTCATTAACCGAAATACTACGCATCATAAACACGCTCAGGAATGTTGTCACTTGATAAGGATCTGCAGCACCACTTCCAATAAACAGTAAGGCATCTTTTGCCTCTTGTTGATTGAGCTTTTGGTGTTGGGTAAGGCGTGTCAATATTTCTTTCATAAGGCAAGCCAATTTTTTAGCAACTGTTTTCCGTTTGGCGTTAATATAGATTCTGGATGAAATTGAACGCCATAAATAGGATAGCTGTCATGCTTGAACGCCATAACTTGCCCATGTTCTTCTTCGGCAAGAAGAATAAAACCATGCGGTAGCGGTTTGTCAACCACCCATGAGTGATAACGACCCACGTCAAATCTTTTGGGTAAGCCCTCAAATAAGGGGTCGTTTTGCACCACGGTCATGCTGCTCGAAACACCGTGAAATACCGTAGCCAGATTGGTTAGCGTTCCGCCAAAAACTTCGGCAATGGCTTGGTGACCAAGGCATACGCCTAGCATGGGAATGGTTTGTGCATAACGCTCAATTACGGCCTTGAGTTGTCCCGCTTCATCGGGGATTCCAGGACCTGGCGAAAGGACAATTTTGTCATAGTTGGATACTTCATCTAAATCAAACTGATCGTTTCGCTTGACTGTAACCGTGCAGTCCATTTCTTCAAGGTAATGAACCAAATTGAACGTGAATGAATCGTAATTATCTATAACTAAAATATTCATACAAATTGTTTTTCTGCCTTTTCCATGGCGGTATTTAGCGCACGTAGCTTGTTATATACTTCTTGCAATTCGCTTTCTGGATTTGATTTGGAGACTACGCCTGCACCAGCATGATAATGCAAGGTGTTATTCTTGCTTAAAAATGAACGAATGATAATGGCATGATTGTAATTTCCTTTAAAATCAACAAAGCCAATGGCTCCGCCATAAAAAGCACGGTCTATGGTTTCATATGCTTCAATAAGTTGCATGGCACGATGTTTTGGTGCACCGCTCAGGGTTCCAGCAGGAAAAGTGTCCGCGACAATCTGCATGGTTGAGGTGTCTGTTTTTTTCTGTCCAGTTACTTTAGAAACCAGATGAATGACGTGCGAATAAAACTGTACTTCACGATCTTTTTCTACAGTCACGTGATGCCCATGGCGGCTCAAGTCGTTTCGTGCCAAATCGACCAACATCATGTGTTCGGCATTTTCTTTTAAATCCTTGGCAAGCTCGTTTGCTTTAGCTTCATCTTGCGCATCATTTCCGGTACGTATAAAAGTTCCAGCAATGGGATGTATCTCGGCAACTCCGTTGTCCACCACTAGTTGTGCTTCTGGCGAACTGCCAAATATTTTATGATCACCCAAATCAAAGTAAAAAATATAGGGTGACGGATTAATGGAGCGCAATACCCTGTACAGGCTAAAATCATCGCCTGTAAATTGCTGTGAAAAGCGTCTTGAAAGCACAATTTGAAACACATCGCCGCGCATGCAATGCTGAATACCTTTTTTGACCAATGCTACAAATTCCTCATCTTCCATATTAGATTTGGGTGTGCCTTTACGTTTAAAAGAAAAGGAATCTCTAGCCGGCGCTTGTAATAGTTGAATGACCTCATCAAGATTGCTTTCGGATTGATAGCAATGCGAAAACAGTTTGGCCTGATTGTTAAATACATTTACAGCAATGATGTTTTGGTACAAAGCATAATACATTTCTGGAATGCCCACATCTCCCTCTTTTTTATTTAGTTCAATGTCTTCAAAATACTGTACAGCCTCGTAAGAAGTGTAACCGAACAGACCATTGCTAAGGAAACGCGAATCGGTCACGTCTGTTTCAAATAGACCGATAAACTGCTCAAAAGCTTCTACAACTGAAACGTCCTCAGAAACCTCTATTTGTTTTTGTGTTCCGTCGGGAAAACTTTGAGTGATGATCTTATTGTGTACTTTAAAACGAGCAATCGGGTTAAAGCATAAGTAAGCCACACTATTGTCGTTTGCGCCATAGTCGGAGCTTTCAAGCAGTACACTTTCTGGAAACATATCCCGAATTTTCAGGTACATGTTTACTGGTGTCATAGTATCCGTGAGTAGTTCTCTAGTATCGGTATGTAGTGCAAACTTCATCAGCTATAAATAAAAAAAGGCTTGTCGAAATATGACAAGCCTTTTAATTGTGTATAACACGCTTATCATCCCCCAATTAGGAGTTCCACCAAAGCGTATTAAAAATGCGTTTTTTCATCAGGCCAAATATACAACTCGGCATTGAAAAAACAAGGGGTTAAAAATTAAAGCTAACGCTTAATTCAAGTTCGTCATTAATGACTTTATCGCCAAGGTTTTTGAAAAACGACCCCGAAGCGTATTTAACGCCGTATTTTGATCGGTCAATTTCTAAATCTGCAGTAGCGCGATTCCCATCGATTTTTAAGTCAAAAGTCTCCGAATTTGTGATACCACGAATGGTAAAATCTCCAGTTACTGTGTAGCCGTCAGCGGTGCGTACCGCATTTTTGATATTCAGTATGGCTTCAGGATGATCCGCAACAGCAAAAAAGTCGTCTGACTTTAAGTGTCCCACCAACTTAGCTCCGTAGCTTTCGTTTAAATCGGTACAGACAATGCTGTTCATGTCCACTGTAAACGACCCGCCAACAAGCGCATCGCCGTCAAAGCTTAGCGATCCTTGACTAATTTCAATGGTACCTACGTGTGCATCTGAAGTGATTTTAGATCCCTTCCAATTGATGATGGCATCTGAAATTTCTGTAGTTTGTGCCGTTAAGTTAGTTAGGAAAAGTGCTGTTGCCGCTAGGGCGATTAAGGTTTTCATTTTCATATTATTTATTTAAAGATTAATTGTTCGATTTCATTTTTGTTAACAAACTGACGAGTTGGCTCATTTCTTTTTTAGTTAATTTTTGGGTCAACTCGGCTTCTTTTTGTTCCACTACCGGATCTATTTGGCGCAGCAAATCGAGTCCAGCATCTGTAATGCTGATATCTACTTTGCGCCTGTTTTGTTGGCAGATGACACGCTTACAAAGCCCTTTTTCAACCAAGCGATTTACCAATCTAGAGGTGTTGCTCATGCGGTGGATCATGTCTGAAGTGATGCTTTCTAGGTTTGCTACCTTACCATTTCGACCTCGAAGAATACGCAAAACATTAAACTGTTGTATGCTAATGCCAAATGCGATTAGTGTACCGTTTAATTGTTCGGTTATAATATTTCCGCTTTGCATGGTTTGCACAACTGCTTGTCGATTAATCATGTAGTTACAATTATTGTAGCTACAAATGTATGCAATAGTTTTTTTAAAATCATATATTTGACAAAAATTATTTTGATGCACCGATGGCTCTTTCTTGTATTTGTTTGCTTTTCGTGTGTGTCTTCACCGAAAAACAAATCAGCGATGAACCAACTTTCCCCTACTGAATGGGCAACATTACAACAACAAACACCTGGATCCATTATTCTTGATGTACGTACAGAAGAAGAATTTGAAAGCGGCTATATTGCTGGTGCAAAGAATATCGATATCCGTGGTGGCGCAGCATTTATTGATGCCTTAGAGGCTCTTGACAAGGAAGCTTCTTATTTTGTGTATTGCCGCTCAGGTGCCCGAAGCAGTCAAGCATGCCAATTGATGGGGCAGATGGGTTTTGCGCTTGTGTATAATCTTGATGGCGGCGTCCTTGCTTGGGAGGGCGACTTGGAGGAGTAACCTCAATGGACTGTGCGAGAAGAACTACTCGCTTATTTATGGAAAACGCAAAAGTTTAGCCGTTCGTCATTAAAAACATCGGACGGGAAAAAGCTTGTTGTGGTGAAGTCAGGACAGGAGAATTCGGGTGCAGGTCCCGATTTTTTTCATGCACACATCCAAATAGACGGCACGCTTTGGGTAGGCAATGTTGAGTTATACCTTCGTGCCTCGGACTGGTTTGCGCACAAGCACGAACAGGATACCAATTACGATAATGTCATTTTACATGTTGTTTGGGAAGACGACATGCCAGTTTATGATGCTGGACAACAACCCATGCCTACCTTGCGTCTTTCGGATTATGCGCCCAAAAATTTGATCGATAAATACACCCGTTGGTTGGCTCAAAAGCAGCAATGGATTTTGTGTGAAGACGAGTTTCACAAAGTGCCCGAAATCGTGTTGCACCAATTTTGGGAACGTTTGTACACCGAGCGACTTATGGAAAAAACCGCCCTTTACAAAAGCTGGTTGGCGGCGAGCCATAACAATTGGGAAGCGGTTTTTTTTATTGCCCTAGCCAAAGGTTTTGGACTCAAGCAAAACGGAATGGCTTTTGCTCAAATGGCCTTGTCCATACCCTGGAAATCGGTGCTGCAATGTTCACGAGTTTCTGAAATTGAAGCCTTGTTTTTCGGGCAAACAAACATACTATGCCAAGAGGCTACAGCGGCGTATTTTAAGGAGCTTTGCAATACCTATTCATATATGAAGCACAAGTACAAGCTAAAGTCCATCGAAGAAAGGGTGCAGTTTTTTCGTTTGCGTCCGCCCAATTTTCCCACCATTCGATTGGCTCAGTTGTCGTGGCTTATACACCAGCAACCTCGATTGTTTACCAAGATATTGGCAGCAGCGACCTTAGATCAGTGGTATGCACTTTTAGACGCAAAAACTTCTCCTTTTTGGGAAACACATTACAACTTTAACACGCCATCAAAAAGGCGAGTGCATCAGCTTACAACGTCTTTTAAACAGTTGTTGTTACTCAATACTATTTTCCCATTTCTTTTTCATTATTACGCTTATATTGGCAGCAACAAAAAAGAACAGGTTTTGGATTGGGTACGCCAGTTGTCGCCCGAAAAAAACAGCGTGACGACCAAGTTCAGCAAGCTGGGATGTGCCATTTCGGATGCGTTGGAAAGTCAGGCTGCACTTCAGTTAAAAACCACTTATTGTGCTGCGTTTAGGTGTTTAAACTGCGCAGTAGGGCATCAACTTCTAAATCTTTAAGTACATTTGTGACATGAGCTTATTACACGACTTGCGTTATTTTTTTGAAAAAAGAGGTTTTGAGGTATGCTCGAGAATGGCGGACAGACTGGGCATGAAAGCCAAGCATGTCCGGATTTTCTTTATCTATTTAAGTTTTTTTTCTTTGGGAGCAGGCTTTGCATTATATTTGATTTTCGCCTTTTGGCTTAAAATGAAAGACTTTTTATTTGCAAAGCGCTCATCTGTATTTGATTTATAACCCACAAACTCTTTTTATGAAAAAATTAGCAACACTTGCCTTAACCCTTTTTTGCCTACCAGTAATGGCGCAAACTTCCGAAAAGGGATTAGACGATCGAGTTAATGAAGCATTTAAGCCTATTTCTGATTTTTTCTCAGACGTGGTATTCTTTGAAGTTGGCGGCAACCCTTTTGTCATTTATCTTCTGGTTGGAAGTGCTTTGTTTTTCACCCTTTACTTTGGGTTTTTAAATATTCGAAAATTTCCTTTAGCCATTAATGTTGTACGTGGAAAGTATGATGATATAGATCACCACGAAGCTGTCGAAAAGCCTGCCGTTAAGGTTACAGATGGTGATGTAGCTGGAACTATAAAAGATGAAAGTAAAGATGGCGAGGTGAGTCATTTTCAAGCCCTTGCTACTGCTGTTTCGGGTACGGTAGGTAATGGAAATATTGCGGGCGTTGCATTGGCCATTGCGCTTGGAGGTCCTGGGGCTACTTTTTGGATGATTGTATGCGGGCTTATTGGGATGTCAACCAAGTTTGTTGAATGTACACTTGGTGTAAAATATCGTGATATAGGAGAAGACGGTACCGTTTATGGCGGTCCGATGTATTATATTAAGAAAGGGTTGAATGAAAGAGGATTCAAGCGACTTGGAAAAATAGCTGCGGTTATTTTTGCCATTTGCTGTATTGGTGGTTCTTTTGGCGGTGGTAATGCTGCCCAATCCAATCAAGCGACTGTCGTTTTAAAGCAACTTATAGGCTTGGAAAGCACAAGTGCTGGAACTATAATTGGACTTATCATGGCAGTACTTGTTGGTCTGATTATCATTGGCGGAATCAAACGAATCGCCTCTGTAACAGAGCGAGTAGTTCCTTTTATGGCGTTGCTCTACGTGCTTGCTTGTGTTTATATTTTGTCCACTAATTTTAGTTTTATAGACGATGCTATTTCGCTGATTATTACAGAAGCTTTTAACCCAAAAGCCATTGGTGTTGGTGGTATCATTGGTGTGTTAATGGTGGGCTTTAAGCGAGCCGCTTTCTCCAACGAGGCAGGTGCGGGTTCTGCCTCTATTGCCCACTCGGCCGTAAAAACCAAGTATCCTGCTTCTGAAGGTCTAGTTGCGCTTTTAGAGCCGTTTATTGATACCGTCGTGATTTGTACCATGACGGCGTTGGTAATTATCACCTTTAATAGTCAAAACAAATTTGCCTATGGGGACATGACTAAGTTTGAAAATGTTGAGCAGTTAGCAGATGAGTCATACAATGTTATGATTGACGGCGTACTGTATGAAGATGTTAAAGGAAAAGTTTTAATCGAAGGGGAACTTTACGAAGGTGCTGGAATAACAGCCAAAGCATTTGAGCAATACATTCCGTATTCAGATTTGTTTTTGACGATTGCCGTTTTCTTATTCGCTATATCTACCATGATTTCATGGTCCTATTATGGTATTCAGTCGTGGAAATTTCTTTTTGGTAGAGGTAGAAAAGCAGATTTAACCTATAAATTTCTGTTTTTAGCCTTTATCGTAATAGGTGCCTCGGCATCTATGAAATCCGTCTGGGACTTCTCCGATGCGATGATTTTTGCTATGGTCTTCCCAAATATGATCGGGTTGTATTTCTTGTTTCCTGTTGTTAAAAAAGAACTTAACCGATACCTTGATGCTATTCGTGCGAATAGGTAACCTATGATGTGAGTGCCTCCAATTTTTCTCGTTTTCCTACTAAATCACAGCGTAAAGGAATCTTGTGGACTTTCGCCTTGTTTTTGGTGGCGCACCTTGTCGTTTATTT